>NZ_CABQXJ010000052.1:0-21127 GCF_902468165.1 uncultured Intestinibacter sp. | reverse complement strand
CTAAAAAAATTAAAAAGTCCGATTGAAAAAGATTTATATGCTAAATATTTGAGTGATTTAACAAATATAAGTATAGAATCAATTAGAGCTAGTGTAGGAATAAAAGTAAATAGCAATTATAATAAAACTAATAAAAGAAATACAAATGTTCATAAAAAAATAGAACAAATGTCAAAAATCCAAGATGGTTATCTAAAAGTAGAAGCTAAGTTTATAAAGTTATTGATGGAAAACAAAAACTTGAGAGAATCTGTATTACAAGATATAAATGAACAACAGTTTTTATTTGATGAAACAAAAGAAATTTTTAATTACATAATTAAAAATAGAGAATTGGACAAAATAACTATTGACAAAATTAAAAGTTTAAACATATCTGAAGAATATGTAAACAATATACAAAATATCCAAATTGAAGAAATTAATACTTATACTCTTGAGAGCACTAAAAACATAATTAAACAAATTAAGAAAAATATAATAGACAATGAGATAAAATCAATGTCCTATCAAATAAAAGAGCTATCAAGCAAGCTTGAATTATTGAAAAAAACCAATGGCAATACGAAAGAGGTAGATGAGAAAATTATGAATTTAAGTTTAGAAATTTTGAAAAAAGAAAAAATAAAAAAAGACTTATAGAAAGGAGGAGAAGTATTTATGGCAAGTAAAAAAGACAATAAAAGGTTAACGGCAAAAACATTAATAGACAAAGGTAAAAAGCAAGGTTCTTTAACATTATCAGAGATTATGGAAGCATTCTCGGAGACAGAACTAGACAAAGACCAAGTAGAAAATCTTTATGAAACACTTGGGAACTTAGGTATAGAAATAATAGAAGATAAAACTCAAAAAGCTGATGTTGATTTTTCTGATAATGATAACGATTTAATGGTAGACGATAATTTTGATGGAGTATCTGATGACGAACTTAAAAAAGAAGACGATGTAGAAATGGATAAAATAGACTTATCTCTTCCTAAAGGAATAAGCATAGATGACCCAGTTAGAATGTACCTTAAAGAAATCGGGAAAATTCCTCTTCTTAAACCGCATGAAGAAATAGAATATGCAAAGAGAATGATGGAAGGCGACGAAGTAGCAAAACAAAGATTAGTAGAAGCCAACTTAAGATTAGTTGTAAGTATAGCTAAAAGATACGTTGGTAGAGGGATGCTATTCCTTGATTTAATTCAAGAAGGAAACCTTGGATTAATAAAAGCTGTTGAGAAGTTCGACTATGAAAGAGGATTTAAATTCAGTACTTATGCAACATGGTGGATAAGACAAGCTATAACTCGTGCTATAGCTGACCAAGCTAGAACTATAAGAATACCAGTTCATATGGTAGAAACTATAAATAAATTAATAAGAGTATCTAGACAATTACTTCAAGAATTAGGACGTGATCCAAAACCAGAAGAAATTGCAAAAGAAATGGATATGTCTGAAGAAAAAGTAAGAGAAATAATGAAGATAGCACAAGATCCTGTGTCTTTAGAAACACCAATAGGTGAAGAAGAAGATAGTCATTTAGGAGACTTTATACCAGATGAAGATGCTTTAGCACCTGCAGAAGCTGCTGCTTATTCTCTACTTAAAGACCAAATAGAAGAAGTACTTGGCTCATTAAATGAAAGAGAACAAAAAGTATTAAAATTAAGATTTGGTTTAGAAGATGGTAGAGCTAGAACGTTAGAAGAAGTAGGTAAAGAATTTGACGTAACTAGAGAGAGAATTAGACAAATAGAAGCTAAAGCACTTAGAAAACTTAGACATCCAAGTCGTTCTAAGAAATTAAGAGATTATTTAGACTAAGATAAGAATTCGCCTGAAAAGGCGAATTTTTAAATTAATAATTATTTATAAATACACAATTTAAACTAGAGAGGATGAAATATTTGAAACTTACAGACAGACTATTAAAGATTGCATCATTAGTGGATAAAGATAAAAGATTAGCAGATATAGGTACTGACCACGGATATATACCAGTATACCTTTTAAATAAAAATACAATACAATACGCTATTTTAGGGGATGTAAATAAAGGTCCTTTAGATAATGCAAAAAAAGAAGTTATGAGAAATAACTTAATAGATAAAGTTGACTTGAGATTAGGTTCGGGAATAGAAGTTCTAAAACCAAATGAAGTAGATGAAATAATAATAGCAGGTATGGGTGGTATGCTTATAAACGATATATTAAAAGCAAATGAAGCAGTTGCACACACAACTGAAAAGCTAATACTTCAACCTATGCAAGCTCCAGAAGAACTTAGAATGTTCTTATACAAAAATGGATACAAAATAATAGATGAACATTTAGTTAGAGAAGAACACAGATTATACGAAATAATAGAGTGTAAATATGAAGGATTAAAGGAGCAAGATATAGAACCTATTTACTATGAAATAGGTCAAAAATTAATAGAAAAACAAGATCCTCTACTTAAAGATTTTATAGAAAATAAAATAAGAATAAACGAAAACATATTAAGAAAATTAGACGGAAAAGATGGAGATGCAGTTTCTCATAGAAAATCTATTATAAATAAAAAGATAGAGGAATTAAATAATTTATTGAATAAATAAGGAGGAATATATGAAACTTCGAAATTTAATTAATAAAATTGAAAGCAAATATCCTACTAATTTAGCATATTCATGGGACAACGTCGGGTTATTAGTTGGAGAATACGAACAAGAAGTAAAAAAAATATTAGTTACATTAGAAGCTAATGAAAAAGTAGTAGATGAAGCAATAGAAAAAGGTGTGGACTTAATAATAACTCACCATCCATTTATTTTTTCAAAAATAAATAGAGTTAACTCAGGTGATTTAAAGGGAAGACTTATCTTAAAATTAATAAAAAATGATATAAGTCTTTATTCAATGCATACAAATTTTGATATTGCAAAAGACGGACTAAATGACTACTTTATGGAGATTATGGGATTTGGAAATTGTGAGATACTAGAAGAGACTCACAGCGAAAAATTATATAAACTAGCTGTATATGTTCCAAAAGGTTATGAAGACGATATTAGAGGCGTTTTAGGGCAAAATAAAGCTGGTTATATAGGGAACTATAGCCACTGCACTTTCAACATCTCAGGAACAGGTACATTTAAGCCAGAAGAGGGTACTAATCCGTTTATAGGAAAGATAGGCGAAGTTGAGAAAGCAGATGAAGTTAAAATAGAGACTATTGTGCCTAAAAGCATACTAAATAAAGTAATTAAAGAAATGATAAAAGCACATCCATATGAAGAGGTAGCATATGACGTATATGAACTTCAAAATGAAGGTGAAAAACAAGGTCTAGGAAGAATTGCAAACTTAGATTCAGAAATAACTTTAGAAGAGCTTGCAAACAAAATAAAATATACTTTAAATATGGATAAGATAAGACTAGTTGGGGATTTAAATTCTAAAATAAAAAGAATTGCACTTTGCACAGGTGCTGGATCTGACTTAGTTAAATTATCAAAAATAAAAGGTGCTCAAGTTTTAATAACTGGAGATATGAAGTATCACGAAGCACAAGATGCTCTAGATATAAATATGAATGTAATTGACTGTGGACACTTTGACACAGAAGATATATTCAAAGATGTTATGAAGAGATTTATAGATAGCTTTGAAGAATTTGAAACAATTAAAAGTGATATTTATCTAAATCCATTTAAAATAATTTAATTTAAATATAAAAACTGTTGACAAAATTTACAAAACTGAATACTATATAAGTATGAATAATATAACTTAAATCCTTTGAAAAGGAAGAGTAGTTAAATTTAGGTTCAATATAGAGAGTTGAGGATGGTGGAATCTCGACAAGAAGAAATTTAATGAATGGGCCTTAGAGGAGTAAATTGAAATCAACTTTTGAAAGTAGACTTTACCGTGATCGCACGTTATAGCGAAAGAGTATGTTAGTACTTTAATAAGAGGTATATATTTATATACAATCTAGGTGGCAACGCGGATATTATCTCCGTCCTATTAATATAATAGGACGGAGTTTTTTAATTTTAAGAAAAATTAATATAAAAATACAAATTAAACAAATTTATAAACTTTCAAAGTGTTGATAAATTTATAATAAGTATCGAAATGAGGAAAAAAGGAGGTGTTAAAATGTTGTGAACTCCATTAGAAGGACTTGAGAAGATTGAATTTAAAGAAAATTTCAAAAATAAGAATTTTAGGAGGGTTTTAAAAAATGAGAACAAAAACAAATACGAGAAAATTAACATTAAATGCGATATTATTAGCTATGGGGTTAGTACTACATCAAGTAACACCACCTATATTTACAATTAAACCAGATACAACATTGATAATGTTATTTACACTTATGGTTATAAATAGAGATAGTTATAAAACTTGTTTAGTAGCAGGTATTATAGCAGGAATATTTGCAGGAATGACTAGTGCATTTCCAGGAGGGCAAATACCAAATGTTATAGATAAATTTATAACTACAAATATAATGTTTTTAGTTATGACACTTTCATATAAACTTCCTTTTATAAAATCTTTAGGAGATAAAGTTAAAGATCTAATAGTTACAGGTATAATGATGGTAGTAGGAACTTTTGTAAGTGGAACAATATTTTTAACAGCAGCTCAAATAATAGTCGGGCTTCCAGGAAACTTCACAGTGTTATTTATGTCAGTAGTAGTTCCAGCTGTAGCTATAAACTTAATAGTGGGAGTATTGATTTATAAAATAGTAAATGTAACTGTTCAAAAGGCAATATTAAATGCTTAATAAATATAAAATAATATATTGAAATCAAAATGAAAGAATACTGTTTTATCAGTGTTCTTTTATTTTTGATTTTAATAATATAAGTATAAAATATAAGTTAATATAAAATTATTGAGAAATTTATATCAATATATTAAAAAAATTTAATATATAAAAATATGCTCCAAAATACTTGTAAATAAAGGCAAAAAGAAAATATAATATAAGGTATATAGGGATGTAAATATGATTTGCTCTTTTATACGATAAGGTTTATAGGGGGGGACTTTATGAAATTTTTAAATAGAAAGAGTTATTTAATTGACTTTGTTGGGGTTTATCTTTTAATAATAGGGGGAGTTTTTACTGTTTTAAAAGATATGAATATATATTATATGTATCTTATCCTAATTATAATCAATGGAATAATTGGAATGTTTGCGTATATTATGAGTATTGTAACACTAAGCACATCAGAAGACGGTATTTATAAGGATTTAGCTAGAATTTTTGGAATAGTCTCAATAACGAATGCATTATTTGCAATATATGTATTTGATAATTTAAATTATGATACTTTAAATAAAGAAATTGAAATTACGCTAGTTAATTTAGGCGTACAAGCTTCACTATATATTTTATTTGTGTATATTTATAGTAAAAAAAATAAAATATATAAATTTAATAATATTGCTAATGTAATTGCGATATTTATACCAATACTTTATATACTTATAACTTGGACAAGCATAATACCTGATATATCTGATTATGTTAAAAATATATTTTGCAGCATTTTTTTAATCAAGTATATATATTGCATCTTAAAAATAGATAAGTTAAATAAACAATTTTATAATTATAACACTATAAGAGATATTAAGATTTTATTTATATGTAGAATTATCATATTATTATTTATGATTTTCTTAGGTGCTGTAGAATTTACAAATATATATCCACAGACATCATTTGGCAATAAGCTCAACTGTATAGGGCTTATATTTTTAAATTTTATTCATGTATATTTAGTATATACTATATGTTTTAGAGATATTATAAAAAGACCAAATAGAAATCTTTACTACAATTTATTAGATGAAAGAGAAAAACTAAAACAAAATATAGAAAAAATAGAAGAAGTAAATTTCAATATGGAATACTACAAAATAATCTATGAACAGCTTTTAAAAAACATGCCCAGTGGGATAATAATATCTCACAAACACAAGATAATGTTTGTAAATAATAAAGTACTAAAATTATTTAAATTAGATTCTGAGGAAAATATAATAAATAAAAATATATCGGATTTAATTTATAAAGAAGATAGAGAAAAATACGATAAAACAATAAAATCTATAGATAAAAACGAAAAAAAAGAAAGTGTAATTCACACTAGATTTTCATATAATAACGTGATGTTTGAAGCACAAGAAATAAGATTTTATGAAACTGTACATCAAAAGACATTTCAAGTTTCCATAATAGACAGTATAGAAGACAAGATAAAATTAGAAGATGCCAAAAGAGAATTACAATTAAGAGATGTAATGGAAAAAACAAGGGATGAAGTTTTGTCAAATATATCACATGAATTTAAAACACCTGTAAATGTAATATACTCAACCGTTCAAATACAAGATTTAAACCTACAAAAAGAAGATTATGATAAAATTTTAGAGTTTAACAAGCTTATAAAGCAAAACTGCAATAGACTTATTAGACTTATAAATAACTTTATAGATTCTACAAAACTAGAGAATAATAAAGTTGAAATACATAAAAAACGTGTAAATATAGTTTCTATTACAGAAGATATTACAATGTCTGTTATAAATTTTGCTAAAAGACAAAAAATAGATGTAGTATTTGATGCAGAACAAGAAGAATTATATTGCGATATAGATATAGACCAGATGGAAAGAATAATGTTAAATATACTTTCTAATGCTATAAAATATAATAAGCCAAATGGCAATATAGATGTGATTGTAAAAGACCGAAAAGAAAAAGTATATATAGATGTTATAGATAGTGGAATTGGAATACCTAAGGACAGAATAAACACTATATTTGACAGATTTGAGAGAATGGAAAACAAAAATGCTGTAATAAAAGAAGGAAGTGGCATCGGACTTAGTATAGTCAAAAAACTTGTAGATGCTTTAGATGGAGAGATAAATATAGAAAGCGAAGTTGATAAAGGAACTACAGTAAGACTTATTTTCAAAAAATCTAAAAATCAAAATGGAATAGAAGAAGTATACGATATATCACAACATTTAGAAGAAAAGGTAAATCTAGAAATGTCTGATATTAGCTGATAATATTTCTTGATTTTATATAAAATATTATTTTTTAAAATACAAATACTATTACTAATTTAAACTGATGAGGTGATTAGTGATGTTTTGCTGTGATGATAAAAGAAAAAAACAACAGGAATGTTGTTGTAAAGGCCTAGTAATAGGTGGTATACTTGCCGTTGCTTCCATAGTTGTTGTAAAAATATGCAAAAAAATAAAATGCAGAAAAATAGAAAAGATAATAGAAGAATTAGAAATGGAAGAAATGGACGAAAAAGATAAAGGAGAAGACGATACAAAAAAAAATACAGAATACGATCCAGAATTAAAAGAAAAAATAGACGAATTTAATTCTAGAAGACTGACAACAGAAAATGAAACTCTACACGAGAGATTATAAACTACAATTTAAATCAAAATAAAAATAAATAAGTATTAAAACAAATACTTAGAAAACTAAACAAAATAGATATGTTATAATTTAATTAAAAAGATTATGGCATATCTATTTTTATGTATAATATTAAAATTAAATATATAGGGGGAATCAAGGTGGATATGAAAATTTATAATAATAAAAATGAAATTGATACATCTAATTTTAGAGCATGGGCAGAAATTGATTTATCAAAACTTAAACACAACGTAGAAGTTATAAGAAAACTTTTGCATGATGATGTAGATATAATTGGTGTTGTAAAAGCTAATGCATATGGTCATGGAGATATAGTTGTATCAAAATATCTTGAGAGTATAGGTGTAAAACATTTTGCAGTTGCTTTTATAGAAGAAGCTATAAAGCTCAGAAAAAGTGGGATAAAAGGTGAAATAATAATTTTGGGATGGACCCCTTGTTGTCGAAAAGACGAATTAATCAAGTATGATTTATGCCAAACATTAGTAAGCGAAGAATATGCAGAAGAATTAAATAAACTACCGGGCGTAGTAAAGGGATATATAAAATTAAATACAGGAATGAATAGATTAGGCGAACCAAAGGAACATCTTGATTTAATAAAAAAGATGTTTGATTTAGATAATATTCAAATAGAAGGAATCTTTTCTCATTTATCTAGATCAGACAGTAATTTAGAAGTTGATATAGAATTTACTAAACAACAAATTTCCAACTTTGACTTTATATTAAATAAATTAAAAGAAGATGGGTATAAACCTAAAAATATACATCTTCAAAATAGCTACGGAATAGTCACTTATAGGGATTTACATTACAACTTAGTCAGACCAGGTATAATACTGTATGGAGTTCCAAGCGACCCATTAGACGATACCTTAAATCATCTTCCAGATAATATGAAATTTGAGGCGCCACTTTCTCTTAGATGTAAGGTAGCTATGGTAAAAGAAATAACACAGGGAGAGTCAGTCGGCTATGGAAACAACTACACTGCCACAGAGCATGTAAAAGTAGCTACTATAACTATAGGTTATGCAGATGGATTATCAAGACTTATATCTAAAAAAGATATGAAAGTCTTAGTAAATGGAAAATTTGCAAAACAAATAGGAAATGTATGTATGGACCAAATGATGATTGATGTAAGTGGGATAGATGTATATGAAGGCGATATTGTTACATTAATTGGACAAGATGGTGATAATTATCTACCTGTAAATCAGATAAGCTTACTTAGCAATACTATAACTAATGAGACACTTAGTGTTATAGGTGAACGTGTTAATAGGGTATATCATTTATAAGATAGACGTATAAAAAGTATTCCTGTATATAATAAAATTATAGGAATACTTTTTATATAAACCGCATAAAAATAGCATGTCTTATTTTTAATAAAATATTTTCGATATAAAATGAATATGTTCATTTAATATACTAGCGCCGATAAAGATTAAAATAACTCCACCTATAATTTGAGCGTAATTTTTAAATACAGAGCCTAATTTTTTACCTATTAATACTCCTAAAAAGCAAACGATTAAAGTTATAAGAAAAATACTAAAGCAAACAGGAAAGATTGATATACTTAAAAATGCAAAACTCACACCTACAGCTAGTGCATCTATACTAGTAGCGATAGATAATATAAGAATTTCTTTATTGTCTATTGTCGATATACTTTTCATATACGTGTCTTTTTCAGATTCATTTTTAAAATCTATTCTATTGCTTTCAACAGCTTCAAGAATCATTTTAAGACCGATAAAAGATAGTAAGAAAAAAGCTATCCAGTGGTCGATAGATTTTATGTAAGATTCAAATCTAATTCCTAAAAACCAACCTATAAAAGGCATTATACCTTGGAAAAAGCCGAAAGAAAATGCAATTTTAAAAGCAATTTTGGAATTTATATTTTTTAGAGTTATACCTTTAGTTACAGAGACTGCAAATGCATCCATAGAAAGTGCAAATCCAGTTAAAAAAATATTAAGAAAACTCATAGAGACCTCCTTAGATAAATTGTATATTCGTGTATATTTTTTGAGTGATTAGACCAAAATATACCTAGAATTAGATGTAAATAATTTATCTAATATGTAAATATACATAAAAGAATATATAAATAAATATGAAATTTTTTTTATATCTATTCTTAGTAAAATACAAAGGAGAGGTTTTAATATGAAAAAATGGGTATGTACAGTATGTGGTTACATATATGAAGGTGAAGAGCCACCAGAAAAATGTCCAGTCTGTGGTGTTGGAAGTGATAAATTCATAGAAAAAAAAGATAAGTTAGATTGGGCAGATGAACATCATGTCGGCTCTGCTAAAGGAATTGACGAAGAATTAGTAGAAGACTTAAGAGCAAACTTCTTAGCTGAATGTACAGAAGTAGGTATGTATTTAGCCATGGGTAGAGTTGCAGATAGAGAAGGATATCCAGAAATAGGTGCAGCTTACGATAAAATAGCAGGTGAAGAAGCTCTGCATGCTGCTAAATTTGCAGAACTTCTAGGCGAAGTAGTAGAACCATGTACAAAATCAAATTTAACTGCTAGGGTTGAAGCTGAGTATGGAGCTGCTGAAGGTAAATTAAAATTAGCTAAAAAAGCAAAAGAATTAGGACTTGATGCTATACACGATACAGTTCACGAAATGTGTAAAGACGAAGCTAGACATGGTAAAGCATTTTTAGGACTATTAGAAAGATATTTCGGCGAATATAAAAAATAAAATACAAAAGGTATGGGGTATATTTTTATATCCCATACCTTTTGTATTTAGATGTAATTTAAAATTTACTTTTAAAATTATTTAAAAATACTTAAATCATTCCAAATTAGTTTTTGTGAATTTCAATATTATATAATTTTAATATAAAATTGTATAATTTTATAAAAAGCAGATATAATATAAATATAAATTTAGAGAAAATTAAAAAAATACGAAAAAAATAAAAAATATTGTTGCGAATATATATTTTTTATCCTACAATGTATACATAATAAGAAATCAATAAGCTAAATACAGTGAAAAAGAAAGTAAATTTAAGATAGATTTACAGAGAGTAGAGGATGCTGGAAGCTCTATATGATACTTAAATTGAAATAACACTTTGGAGTAGTTAGAAGAAATTATATTTTATAAGAGTAAAGCTAAACGGAGTCTCACCGTTAAAGGAGAAAAAGTATATTAGTACTTTGCAGAGTTGGGCTTTTAGCCAACTAGGGTGGTACCGCGGAAATTATCCCGTCCCTATACATTAGTATAGAGACGGGTTTTTTAATTGAAAAATTAATGGGAAAATAATAATTAGTATAAAAGAAAGGGTGAAATTTATGCAGACAATAGAAAAAACATTAGATAGAACTTTTATAAGTGAACTTAAAGTTTCAGATGATGAAGTTGTGCTACTTAGAGGTTGGATATATAAAATTATTGATTTGAGTAGTGTAGTATTTATAAAATTAAGAGATAAAAGTGGTATTGTACAACTTGTGACAGATAAAGATCAAATAGAAGGATTAAAACTTGAAAATGCAGTAGAAGTAGTAGGTAAAAAAAGTGAAAATGAAAAAGCACCAGATGGAATAGAAATAATTGTAGATAAAATTAAAATACTAGGAAAAACATATTATGATAAACTTCCTTTTGAAATAAATAGTTTTAAAAATAAAGCAGCTTTAGAAACTCAATTAGACCATAGAACGATAGCACTTAGAAGGCCTGAAATAAGGGCAATATTTAAAGTACAAAATGAAATAGAGCAAGCGTTTAGAGATTATTTAAGAAGTAAAAACTTTGAACAAATACACACAGCAAAAATAATAGATTCATCTACTGAAGGTGGTTCAGAGATGTTTACAGTAAACTACTTTGATAGAAGATCTTTCTTAGCTCAATCACCACAATTTTATAAACAAATGATGGTGGGAGCAGGATTTGAAAGAGTATATGAAATAGGTCATGCATATAGAGCTGAACTTCACAACACTTGGAGACATTTAAATGAATATGTGAGTTTAGATGTTGAGATGGGATTTATAAAAGATGAATTTGAACTTATGGATTTAGAAGAAGGCTTTTTAGATTATTTATTTAAACATCTAAATAGAGTTTGTAAAAAAGAATTAGAAATGTATAAAGTAAAACTTCCTGATGAAGTTAAAATACCTAGAATAACTTTAGATGAAGCTCATAAAATCCTTCTTGAAAAATACAATAAAAAATCACCACTTGGAAATATAGATGCAAAAGGTGAAGAATTAATTTGTGATTATGTTAAAAAAGAATACGGCACAGAATTTGTATTTTTAACTAAATACCCAGTTACAAAAAGACCTATGTATACTATGCCTGATGATAAAGACAAAACTTTGACAAAGAGCTTTGATTTAATATACGATGGGCTTGAAATAACTACAGGTGGTCAAAGAATACATGATTACGAAATGTTAAAGGAAAATATAATTAAATTTGGATTAAACCCAGAAGATTTTGATTTTTATCTAGAAACATTTAAATACGGTATGCCCCCACATGGTGGATTTGCTATAGGTCTTGAAAGACTTACTATGAAAATACTAAAACTTTCAAACATAAGAGAGGCTGCTCTTATACCTAGAGATATGAAGAGATTAACTCCATAAGATAGTTATGGTAATATATAAATATAAAGTAGTATATAAAATTTAAAACTTGATAAATATCATATTTAAATAGAGTTTTAAAATAAAAATTAAAAGGAGAAATTATTATGGCAATTAGTAAAGATGAAGTTAAATATATTGCGCAATTAGCTAAGCTACATTTTGACGAAGATGAAGCTGAAAAATTTGCAAAAGAATTTGAAAATATATTACAACAATTTAAAACACTAGATGCACTAGACTTAGACGATGTTGTAGAAATAAGACCTACAGTATCTGTAACTAGAAAAGACATTCCTAAAAAATGTGAGATAGAAGATTTATTTAGAAATGTAAAAACAATGAGAGGTACTGCAATAGAAGTGCCAAAAATCATTGAGTAGGAGGACTTTATAATGAGTATAAAACAATTAGTAGCTAAAATAAAATCTGGCGAAGTAAAAAGTTATGATGTTGTTAAATCATATATAGATACAATAGATAAAAGAGAAGATAAAGTAGATGCTTTCTTATTACTTCAAACTGATGAAGCTCTTAAAAAAGCACAAGAAATAGATGAAAAAGTAGCTAAAGGTGAGAATTTAGGATTACTTGCCGGGATACCAATAGCGATAAAAGATAATATATGTACACATGGTGTAAAGACAACTTGTGCCTCAAAGATGCTTGAGGATTTTGTGCCACCATATGATGCAACAGTAATTAAAAAATTACAAGCTGAAGATGCAATACTTATAGGTAAGACAAATTTAGATGAATTTGCTATGGGATCTTCAACAGAAAACTCAGCTATGAAGGTTACAAAAAACCCAATCGATTTAACTAGAGTTCCTGGTGGGTCTTCTGGTGGTTCTGCGGCTGCTGTTGGAAGTGAAATGGTTCCACTAGCACTAGGTTCTGATACTGGTGGCTCAATAAGACAACCTGCATCATTTTGCGGTATAGTAGGTATGAAACCAACTTATGGATTAGTATCTAGATTTGGGCTTATAGCTTTTGGTTCATCACTTGATCAAATTGGGCCATTTTCAATGAATGTAGAAGATAATGCTTATCTATTAGATATAATTGCAGGAGAAGACGACTTAGATTGTACTACTGCAAAAGGACGCGAAAAGGTAGATTATACAAAACAATTAGGTCAAGACATAGCAGGTATGAAAATAGGTATACCAAAAGAATTTATAGAAGAAAAGGGATTAGACCCTGAGATAAAAGAAATAGTACTTAAAGATTTAGACGCATTGATAGAATTAGGATGTGAAGTAGAAGAATTTTCCCTACCGATAACTAAAGACGGGCTTGCTCCATACTACATAATATCTTCTGCAGAAGCTAGTTCTAACTTAGCTAGATTTAACTCAGTTAGCTACGGATATAGAGCAAAAGACTACACATCAGTAGACGATATGATAGAAAAAAGTAGAAGTGAAGGTTTTGGTAGTGAAGTCAAAAGAAGAATAATGCTTGGAACATATGCATTATCATCAGGATATTATGATGCTTATTACAATAAAGCTCAAAAATTCAGAACAAAGTTAAAACAAGACTTCAAAGAAGCATTTAAAAAATACGATATAATACTTGGACCAGTTTCTCCAATACTTCCATTTAAAATAGGAGAAAGGTGTGAAGACCCTACTGCAATGTATTTAGCTGATATATATACAATAAATATAAACTTAGCTACAATGCCAGCATTGTCAATGCCAGGAGGAAAGAGCAAAGAGGGACTTCCAGTAGGTATCCAATTAATAGGAGATACATTTAGCGAAGATAAGATATACAAAGTTGCTTATCAACTTGAAAAGAAATTAGCACTACAATTTGATAGAGAGGTGTAGATTATGGTATATGAAACAGTCATAGGGCTTGAAATACATGCCGAATTAAAAACAAAAACAAAGATATTCTGTAGCTGTTCTACAGAATTCGGTAAAAAACCTAATGAAAATACTTGTCCAATATGCTTAGGTATTCCAGGGACTTTACCAGTATTAAATGAAGATGTAATAAAACTTGCAGTAAAGGCTGGAACTGCTCTTGGTTGCAAGATAAATAACTACAATAAGATGGACAGAAAAAACTACTTCTATCCAGACTTGACAAAAAACTTCCAAACATCACAATACGATATACCTATGTGTGGTGAAGGTTTAGTTAAATTCGATTTTGAGGGAAGAGAAGTAAAAGTAAGAATAAACAGAATACATATAGAAGAAGATGCAGGTAAACTTGTGCATTTAGAAGATGAACCATTTTCACTAATAGATTACAACAGATGTGGTGTACCTCTAATAGAAATAGTTACAGAGCCAGATTTAAGATCTCCTGCAGAAGCTGCAGAGTTTATGAGACAATTAAAAGGAATACTTGAATATGCTGAAGTATCTGACTGTCGTATGGAACAAGGTTCAATAAGATGTGATGCCAATATATCTATAAGACCTGTTGGACAAGAAGAATACGGAACAAAAGTCGAAATAAAAAATATAAACTCATTTAGAGAAGTTCAAAAAGCTCTAGAGAGAGAAGAAAAAAGACAAAGAGAATTATATCAATACGGTGAAGAGTATAAAATAAGACAAGAGACTAGAAGATGGGATGCAGCAAAAGCCAAAACTTTACCAATGCGTTCAAAAGAAGAAGCTCATGACTATAGATATTTCCCAGAACCAGATTTAACACCTATTATAATTGAGCAGTCTTTTGTAGATAAAACAAGAGAAAATCTTCCAGAAATGCCTGCAGAGAAAAAACAAAGATTTATAAGAGATTATAAAATACCTCAAAAAGATGCATCTATAATAATATCTAATAAAACTCTAGCTCATTTTTATGAAGATACTGTAGCTTTTGGTGTAGATCCTAAAGTAGTAGACAACTATATCTTAGGAGATATGTTGAGACTTCTAAACTTTAAAGGATTAGAACCAGAAGATATAAAAATGGAACCTGAAAACTTAGCTCATCTAATTAAAATTATTGATGAAGGCAAAATAAGTAAGACAGCTGGTAAAGAAGTATTTGCAGAGATGTTCGATACTAATAAATCACCAGAAGTTATAATAAAAGAAAAAGGACTTACTCAAATAAGTTCATCTGACGAACTTGAAAAATTAGTTGATGAAGTTTTACAAAATAACCCACAATCAATACAAGACTTTAAAGCTGGTAAAAAACAAGCTGCAGGTTATTTAATGGGTCAAGTGATGAAAGCTTCAAAAGGACAAGCAAATCCTCAAATTGCTAAAAAGATGCTAGAAGATAAATTATCTATTTTAGTTTAGTTAAAAAATTGATACACATTATAAATTGATTTAAAAGAACCATTATGTAATAATTATTCATATAGTGGTTCTTTTTAAATTTATATCAGTACTGAAATAAAAACATATAATAATAGTGAATATATTGCAAAAGAGGGGAATTTATGAATATTTTATTTAAAAAATCTGTACAGAGAATAATACTTCTGGCAATTTCGTTTTTAATACAAGTAGCAATAATAATATTTTTCTTATTACAATATAGTGAGTATTTCTTTAACTTCTATATAGCTTCTCTAGCGCTTAGCATTGTAATAGTTTTTATAATTATTAATAGTAAAAGTAATCCTAGTTATAAAATTGCATGGATTATTCCTGTGATGATTTTCCCCGTATTTGGTGGGCTTTTTTATCTACTATACGGTGGAAATAAACTCAGTACAAGAGAAAAGCTTAAGATGGCGATACAAAATATAGAGATGACACACTCTTTAAAACAAAATGATAAAATAATGCAAAAACTACAAGAAGATAATATATATGCAAAAAATCAAAGTGAATATATATTAAATTATGCAAAATGCCCTGTTTATAATAATACAGAGACGACTTATTTTAAAATTGGGGAGGAGAAGTTTGAAGCTCTTTTGAAAGAATTGAAAAAAGCTAAAAAGTTTATTTTTTTAGAGTATTTTATAATACAAGAGGGAAAAATGTTCAACTCAATATTAAAAATTTTAGAAGAAAAAGTAAAACAAGGTGTTGATGTGAGGGTTATTTATGATGATGTAGGGTGTATAATTACACTACCACATAATTATCAAAAAAAATTAGAAGCTAAGGGGATAAAATGCAAGGTATTTAACCCAGTTAAACCCTTTTTTACAAGAAGGCTTAATAATAGAGACCACAGAAAAATAGTAGTGATAGATGGGGATGTAGGATTTACAGGAGGTATAAACTTAGCTGATGAATATATAAATGAATATGAAAAGTATGGATATTGGAAAGATGCAGCTATAATGTTAAAAGGTGATGCAGTTTGGAATTTGACTATAATGTTTTTATCTATGTGGGACTATATAGATAATCGAGAAGAAGATTATATAAAATTTAAACCGTCAAAAGATAAATATTACAACACAAATGGATATGTGCAGCCTTTTGATGACAGTCCTCTTATAAATGAACCAATAGGTGAGACTGTATATTTAAACTTGATAAATAAAGCAAAAGATTATATTTATATAAATACTCCATACTTAATAATCGACAATGAGATGGCGACTGCACTTAAAATAGCATCAAAATCTGGCGTAGATATTAAGATAGTAACACCTTATATACCTGATAAGAAATTTGTCCACGCTGTTACAAAATCATATTATGAATCATTTATAAAAGATGGGATAGAGATTTATGAATTTATACCTGGGTTTATGCATGCCAAGACCTTTGTTGTAGATGATGAATACGCAGTAGTTGGAAGTATAAATTTGGACTTTAGAAGTTTGTACTTACACTATGAATGTGGTGTATGGCTTTATAAAACAGATAGTATAAGTGATATAAAAAAAGATTATTTAGATACATTGAAGAAATGCCATAAAGTTACTATGGCTGAATGTAAAAATACTAGTGTGATAAGAAAGTTTGGAAGGTTAATTATAAGGATGTTTGCTCCACTACTATAAATTTATTTAATATATATAATTAAAAGAGAAAGGTGTATATTTATACAAAATAAAAATATGTTAAAAAAATATATAGACTTAATAATAGGCTTTTTACTTATTTTTTACTTTTTTATTATAAATACAATGTCGTTTTTAAGATTTAAATATTTATTTTTAGTTTTAGGGATGTTTTGTTTTATATATCATTTTACAAAAAAGTATTTAATAAAAAAAGAAAAATTATATAAATTTGCCAAGAAAATACTTATGATATTTATTTCTATATTTATCTTAGTTGAATCTATAATGGTATTTTATCCAAAGCAAAATTTAAACTCAGATTGTGACTATATAATAGTCTTGGGTGCATTAGTAAATAAAACAAATATAAGTAAGAGTTTGCAAGATAGATTAGATACTTGTATAGAATACTTAAATAAAACAAAACAAGAAAAAATGATAATAGTCTCAGGCGGTAGAGGAAGAGGAGAGGATATAACTGAGGCCTCGGCAATGAAAGACTATCTAGTATCAAAAGGTATAAATAAAGATATGATTATAATGGAAGATAAATCTAAAACTACAAAAGAGAATTTTGATTTTTCTAAGAAAATAATAGAAAATCTATCTAATAAAAAGATAGAAGACCTAAAAATAAAAGTTATAACGACTGATTTTCACACTTTGAGAAGTAAAATTATTTCTAGAAAGAGTGGATATAAACAAATGAGTTTTTATACATCAAAATCAAATTCAAAATTAGCAATTTTAAATTATACAAGAGAATTTTTTGCATTAATAAGCAATATAGTTCTCAATTATTAAAAAAGTAAAATATGATTAACAAATTAAATATAAATAATAATATCTATGTATTATAAAAAACAAAAACACCTTTAAAAGGTGTTTTTATTTTTTGTTAATTGATGAAGTTGACATTTAAGTCGATTTCATCGCTAGTTATATGTAAATCATCTTCTATTAGATAATTTAAAGTATTTTTAAAGAAGTATTCATCCTTTTTTGATAAGATAAATGGACACTCCTTCTTGTTTAGTATATCCCCATTGATCTCTTCTATTAAGTAACCATCTTTTAATTCGACATTAATTTTTAAATTGTATATAGATTTAGTGTGGGTATGTTTGAAATATGTATCTAAAGATTTAAAAATTAAGTCAAATAAATTATTTTTTAAAGCGATTTCTTTGTTTTCCCCGCAATTTTCACAATAAAAATAATTAGATGAACTTTCTGATATTATACATGAATTTTCTCCTTTGCAATTACTACAAAAATCATTCATTTGTATTCCCCCCTGATGTATATAATATATGAAATTTAATGTTGATTAAATAATAACTCAAATATTGGTAAAAATCAAAGGTAAGAAATGTAAAAACAGGATTAACTGTAAAATAATATTATATTAAAAGATAAAAAATATATATCTCCAATATTTTTTGAAAATATGTTATTATATATGAGACAAAAAAGTATGGAGGAGGAAATAAAGTGGAAGAAATCTCGAATATGAACTTTGATCACTTATCTTTTGCAACAGTTATGAAGAAACTGTCAAATTGGGTATTAGATGACGGTATAAATATGGGTGTAAAACTTATAATAGGTGTTCTAGTAATAATTATTGGATTTAAAGTGATAAATAATATATCTAAGAGATTTTTAAAATTTGCAGAACTTAAAGCTGTAGATGTAACAATCGTTAAGTTTTTAAAATCATGTATAAATATATCTCTAAAATGTATATTATTATTAGTAATAGTAGGCGGATATTGGGATATTAAACTTACAGGACTAGCTGCAATATTAGCTTCTGCTGGGGTTGCTGTAGGTTTAGCGCTTCAAGGAAGTCTATCAAACTTTGCTGGAGGATTTATAATCCTATTTTTAAGACCATTTAAAGTAGGAGATTATATACAAGCATCAGGATTTGAAGGTACAGTAGAGCAAATAGGAGTATTTTACACAAATTTAGCTACTATAGATAATAAATTAGTTATGATACCAAATGGTACATTATCCAACGGAAGTCTGATAAATTATTCAGCTAAAGAAACTAGAAGAGTAGATTTAGTATTTTCAGTTGCATATGATTCAGATTTATTAAAAGTTAGAAAAGTATTAAAAGAAATAGTGGACAATCATAAACTTATCTTATCAAAACCAGATCCATTTATAGGACTTATCCAACACAATGCAAGTTCTCTAGATTTTGCAGTTAGAGTGTGGGTGAAAAATTCAGATTACTGGCCAGTATATTTTGATTTATTAGAAACAGTTAAAACAAGATTTGATAAAGAAGGTATAGATATACCTTATCCACAAATGGATTTACATTTTAAAAACCAACAATAAATAAAAGAGCTAAAAGTATTTAAATATATTTTTAGCTCTTTTTTGTTTATTACAATTTTCTTAAATATATTCTTACATAATTGTTATTAAAATGTAAGAATAATTAAATAAAAAATACATTTAAATAGGTTATAATCATATTATAAGATAATTCTAAAAAAGAGCATATTTATAAGAGATTTAAAATATAAAATAAATAAGTGGTTAAAATAAAGATGAATCTCTTTAAAATACAAGTTTTATAATGTTAAAACTAAGGAGAAAGATATTATGGAATATATACAAGCTTTACAAAATTTAGTTCAGGATTATTGGGTACTTTCATTATGTGTAGGATTTTTCAGCACATTTATAGAGAGTTTTATACCTATGCTACCATTAGTTGCATTAATAACTGCTAATGCAGCATTATTTGGGATGTTAAAAGGTTTTTTAATATCGTGGTTAGGCTCTGTTATGGGGACAATATGTTTATTTTTAATAATTTATAAAATAGGTGAAAATAGTAAAATACTAGATAAAATTAAAAGCGATAAAATACAAAAGGCTATTTTATGGATAGAAAAAAGAGGATTTAAACTATTATTTATAGCTTATGCATGTCCATTTTTACCTGCATGTGTGATTACTATTGCGTCTGGAATAAGTAAAAGACACAAGACTACATTTATCTCAGCAGTATTATCAGGTAAATTCATCATGTTTTTAGTTATAAGTTATATAGGTCAAGATATATATGGATTTATCACAAGTCCAGTTAAGATTATAGGTTTTTGCGCAGTAGTATTTATAGCATGGAAATTAGGTAATAAATTAAATAAAGATTTAGATTATATAGAAGAAAAAGTAGTTAATAAAGAAAAAGAAGAGCAAGAACAAGAAGAATATATTGAAGCGAATAAAAAAGTTAGATAAAAGTATATAGATAATAAAATTAGAGGTTATTTTAACCTCTAATTTTGTTTAATAACCTATTTTGATTGTAATTTTGAGAAGCTTGTCGCCAATTTACAAAATTAAAGAAGTTATCCACAAGTGCGCTTTTATTGGAATAAAGCTCTTCGTCTATATTTAAACATAAGATTATTTGATGTTTATAAATTATTGGACAAGAGATTTCTTTGGAGGTAGTCAAGTATAATTCATTTTGAGAATTTTTGGCTAAGAAAATCCAAGTCGATTTTGAATCTAAAGCTAATTTTTTAAATTCAGATTTAAAGTTATCAAAAGATGAAAATGACTTGTTTATTTCTTTTAAAAGTTTACCTTTTACGAATGTTTTTTCAGGAGATAAACTTTTAAAAAAATACTCATAATTTAGAGCGTGTGAAGCATTCATCTTTACTTTTAAGGCTATATTATCTGGCATAGAATCTAAATTAGTTAAAATCTCTTCTAAAGAAGCATCTTTAAATTCTTTATTATCTTTTAACTCATAATTTAGATTATCTAAATAAGCGTTGTATTGACAATATGAGTACTTTAATGTATCTGTGTCTATAAATTTATTTAAGTCATAAAAGTTATAGCTTAGCTCAATAGGCCTTAAATTAAATGATTCTAGCGCATAGGAATAATCAAGATAGTTATTAATATTTAATATAAAAATAAAATCGTTCTAATAATGACATTTGTTTGTAATAAAAAAGGCAGTAAAATAAT
>NZ_CABQXJ010000051.1:0-21257 GCF_902468165.1 uncultured Intestinibacter sp. | reverse complement strand
TTGATCCATAACCTATAGTTACAATTTTATCTTCTAATTGTCCATTATTTAATTCTAAAATCATATCTACAAGTTTTGAAGCGATTTGCTTAGTCCCCCTCACTTTTGAGACTATTTTATTCTTTCCATCTTGCATTGAGCATATAGGCTTTATGCTAAGCATATTTCCAACAAAAGAAACTACACTTGGTAATCTACCACTTTGTTTTAAATATTCAAGAGTAAAAGGAACAAATAGTAAATTCACACTAGCTCTTAACTTTTCTAATTCTTCAACTATTTCACTAGCACTTAAATCCCCTTCTTCAATTAAGTGGCTCGCTTTTATAATATATTGTCCACTTCCTAATGATAGAAATAAACTATCAAAAATATATATATTCCCTTCAACATCAGCTTTTGCCAAATTAGCACTTTGATATGTACCTGAGGCCTTTGAAGAGCCTGTTATACATATAACATCATAGCCTTCTTTTGTATACTTTTCGAATTTTTCTTTAAAATCGATGTAAGTAACTTGGGATGTCTTCGGTAAACTATTGCTATTATTTAAAATATTATAAAATTCTTCTTTTGTGAAATCTATTCCGTCTTTATACTCCTTACCGTCAATGTTTATTGTCAAGGGTATCATTTCTACAAACTCTTTATTGTTTATTTCTTCTGGAATATCACACATACTGTCATAAATCAGTTTTATTTTCATGATCTAAGCCCCCTTGCTTAAATTTATTATATCTTTATCATATCCATTCCTAGTATCTTAAATACAAAAAAAGCAAGTATTTACGTATACCTGCTTTTTAGTCAAAAGTAATAAAACTATTTTCTTAAACCTAATTTAGCTATTAAAGCTCTGTAACCTTCAAGGTCTTTTTCTTTTAGGTAAGCTAATAAGTTTCTTCTTCTACCAACCATTTTTAAAAGTCCTCTTCTTGAATGGTGGTCTTTTTTGTGAACTCTTAAGTGGTCGTTTAGTTCATTTATTCTAGCTGTTAATAAAGCTATTTGTACTTCTGGAGAACCAGTATCTCCTTCTTTTCTTCCGAATTCTTTGATTATATCTTGTTTGTTCATCTTTTGATGTACCTCCGTTTATTTTTTTAATAAGCGCCATTTACTAAGCATTGATTGGAGTATTCAAATCCCGAGTAATGGTTAACTTCCTTGTCTATTTTATCATAAGTTAATTACTTTTGCAAATATACTTTTCATATATTTTTTTTGTATCTTTTTTTAGTTGTTCTTTTAATCCATCTAGAGAGTCAAATTTCTTTTCATCTCTAAGTCTTTCCAAAAATTCGATTTTTATAGTTTCACCATAAATATCTTGACTAAATTCTAATATATGAGTTTCAATTGATAATTTTTCTACTCTCACAGTCGGATTGAATCCTATATTTGTAGCACCCATATAAACTTTATCCTTAATATAAACTTTTGTAGCGTATATTCCCGGTCTAGGCAGTATCAAATTTTCTTTGAATTTTAGGTTTGCTGTTGGAAATCCTATAGTTCTACCTAATTGTTTTCCTCCAATAACTTTACCTTCTACGATATAATTATGTCCTAAATATTCCTTTACATTTTCAACTTTACCCTGAGCCAGTAAATTTCTTATATATGTACTACTAACTCTTATATTATTTATTTTTATTGGTTTTACTATTTCTACATCGAAATCATATTCTCCGCCTAATGCCTTCAATAAAATCGCATCTCCTTCTTTATTTCTTGCAAAGGTAAAATCATGACCCACATATATTTTTTTTGCATTTAATTTTTTTACTAAAATATTTTCTACAAAATCTATAGCCGATATCTTTGTCATATATTCATCAAATGGAAGATTTATGACAATATCAACCCCTAAGTTTTTCATAGTAGTTATTTTATCTTTATTAGTAATAATTTTTCTTACCTTTTCACATTCAAAAAAATTGGCTGGATGATTTGAAAAGGTAAATACTACACTTTTCATGTTATTTTTTTTAGCATACTGAACAGTCTTTTCTATAAGAACTTTATGTCCCTTGTGAAGACCGTCAAACTTGCCAATCGTGACAACACTTTTATTTATTTGTTCCAATTCTTCTAAAGATGTTATAATTCTCATTATCTTTTCCCCACCGAAATATTATTTACTATATAAAGAGTTTATCACTTTTTAACATCATAGTGTTATTATCTTTTATGATTTTTCCTACACCTACAAAAATATCTTCACAATAAACTCTGACAAGATTGTCGTCATTATTGTTGTCTTTTGATTTTTTTATAGCAAATCTTCTTGAATCAATAGCTCCACCATTGATGTAATATTTTTTTGCACTAGGATTTAATTCTGCTCTTTGAAGGTTATTTAAAACATAATCTATATCGTATAGATGTTCTTCTAGACATCCATTTTCTTTTAGTTGTTCTAATTCTTCTAGAGTTATCGAATTTTCTAGATTGAATCTTCCTGATGAAGTTCTAAGTAAGAAAGACATATGTCCTCCACAATTTAAATACTCTCCTATATCATGACATATACTTCTTACATAAGTTCCCTTTGAACATTCTACATAAAAAGTTATTTTATTTTGAGATATATTTAAAATGTCTATTTTTTTAATATTTACTTTTCTTGGTTTTATGTCTATTGAATCTGCCTTCCCTTTTCTAGCTAAATCACACATTTTTTGTCCATTTATCTTTAATGCTGAATATACAGGGGGAAGTTGTTCTATCTCACCTTCTTGTGATTTAAAGGCTTCTCTTATTTTTGACTCTTCTATGTTTAAATCGTCATTTCTATATAAAATAGTCCCTGATGAATCGTATGTGTCAGTTTCTATTCCTAATGTCAATTCACAAATATAAGACTTATCTTTATTTAAGATAAGCTCACTTACTTTAGTCGCCCTTCCTAAACATATAGGAAGTACTCCTGCTGCATCTGGATCTAATGTTCCTGTATGGCCAACTTTTTTCATATTTAATGTTCTTCTAACGCAACTTACTACGTCATGAGATGTCATTCCTGTTGGCTTTAAAATATTAATAATTTTATTCATTATATCATCCTTAAATATATTTTAAAGTCTCAGCTACTACCATCTTAGTTGCATTTTCTATAGTTTCATTAAATACAGTTAATCCAGCAGCTCTTACGTGACCTCCGCCATTAAATACTTTTGCAATATGGCTTACGTCAACATAATTTTTAGATCTAAGACTTATTTTTATTTCATTTGAAGATTTTTCTTTTACTAAAATTCCTACTTCGACATTTTCGATATCTCTACAATAAGGCGTAATACCATCAGTATCTTTAAAGCTTATATTGTTTCTAGTTAACATATCTTGAGTCAATGTTATAACAGCAATCTTAGTATCTATTATATCTAATGTATTTAGTGCTTCTCCCAATAATTTATAATAATTATAAGGATTATTGCCATAAACTTCACAGATAACTTTATTTGTCTCAGCTCCTAATATTAAAAGGTCTTTTGCCATATCAAAAGTACTAGGGTGAGTATTTGAATAAGTAAATTTACCTGTATCTGTTACTACACCTGTATATAGTGCAGTTGCAATTTTTTTATCTATAACTTGTGTATTTTGAGTTTCATTTATTCTCTTAAATAAATTATATACAAGTTCACAAGTCGAAGATGCTTCAGGTACTACATAATTTATATCACCATAATTATCATTGCTTGCATGGTGGTCTATACAAATTAACTTTTTAGAGTTTTCTATTAAAGTTTTATCTATACATATTCTATCTAAATCACCACAGTCTAAAGAAATTAAATTAAATTCGTTTAAATTTAATTTAATGAACTCCTCAGAACTTAAAATTTCTATGTCTTTTAATAAAAATTTTAAGTTAATAGGAGTATCATCATCTAAAACATAGTACACTTCTTTATTTATAGATTTTAAATAATAATACATAGATAAAGTAGAACCTATATTATCTCCATCTGGATTTACATGAGAGGTAACTATAAAATAGTTACCCTCATCAATACAATTAATTATTTTGTCCATGTTTTCATACATGTTATTCACCATCTTTTTCATTTTCTTCTGATGAATCTTTATATCCATTGTTTACTTTCTTTATTAATTCGTCCATGTACATTCCTTTTAATAAAGAATCATCTATTTTGAATATAATCTCTGGAGTATGTCTTATTTTTATGCTTTTTCCAACTTCTCTTCTTATATATCCACATGCACTTTTTAAGCCTTCAAGTGTAGATTCTTCATCTCCACCTAATATACTTACATAAACATATGCATAACTTAAGTCACTTGTAACTTCAACATCAGTTACACTAACTAAAGAATTTATTCTTGGATCTTTTATTCCATTAATAAGCATTGTGCTTACTATTTTTCTAATTTCTTCTGCTATTCTGCGTGTTCTATTATTTGATGCCATTATATCAACCTCTTTTGTTAATTATAGTTCTCTTTTTACTTCCTTTTGAACGTAAGCTTCTACTATATCGCCTACTTTTATGTCATTGTAATTAACAAAGCTCATACCACATTCATAACCACTATTTACTTCTTTTACGTCGTCTTTGAATCTCTTAAGAGCTAATAATTCACATTCTTGAATTATAATACCATCTCTAACTATTCTAACTTTGCAGTTTCTATATATTTTACCACTTGTTACGTAGCATCCTGCAACAGCTCCAACACCTGAAATTTTGTATACTTCTCTTATTTCAGCTTTTCCTGTATCTTCATCTCTTAATTCTGGGTCTAGTAAACCGCTCATAGCAGCTTGTATATCTTCTATAGCTTTGTAAATTATTGTGTATGTTCTTATGTCAACACCTTCTTTATCAGCTAAAGATTCAGCACCAGATACTGGTCTTACGTTAAATCCTATTATTATAGCGTTTGATGCAGCAGCTAATAATACGTCTGATTCATTTATTGCACCAACACCACCGTGGATTACTCTTACGTTAACTTCTTCAGTTGATAATTTTTCAAGTGATTGTTTTACAGCTTGAACAGAACCTTGAACGTCTGCTTTTATTACTACATTTAAGTCTTTTACTTGACCTTCATTCATTTGGTTGAATAAATCGTCAAGTGACATTCTTTGAGAAGATTTAAGCATTTCTTCTCTTTGTATTAATTGTCTCTTTTCAGAAACACTTCTTGCTATTTTATCAGTTGGAACAGCAACAAATTGATCTCCACCTTGTGGTACTTCAGATAGACCTAATATTTCTACTGCAGTCGATGGACCAGCTTGTTTAACTCTTTTTCCTTTAGCGTTTATCATAGCTCTTACTTTACCAGCAGCTACACCAGCAACTATAGGATCTCCAACTTTTAATGTTCCACCTTGAACTAATACTGTAGCAACAGGACCTCTTGCTTTATCAAGTTGAGCTTCTATTACTGTACCTACAGCTCTTTTATTAGGATTAGCTCTTAATTCTTCCATTTCTGCAACTAATAGAACCATTTCTAATAATGTGTCTATATTTTCGTTTTTCTTAGCAGAAACTTCTACAGATATTACTGATCCACCCCAGTCTTCTACTAATAATCCTTCGTCAGCTAATTCTTTTTTAACTTTGTCTGGATTTGCACCTGGTTTATCTATTTTATTTATTGCTACTATTAGTGGTACACCTGCTGCATTAGCATGGTTTATAGCTTCTATTGTTTGAGGCATTATACCATCATCTGCTGCAACTACTAATATTGCTATATCTGTAACTTGAGCACCTCTAGCTCTCATAGATGTGAAAGCTTCGTGTCCTGGTGTATCTAAGAATACTATTTTTTGTCCGTTTATAGATACTTCAGATGCACCTATATGTTGAGTTATTCCACCTGCTTCGCTTGATGTTACACGAGTATTTCTTATAGCATCAAGTAATGATGTTTTACCGTGGTCAACGTGTCCCATTACTGTTACTACTGGTGGCCTAGGTTGTAAATCTTCTTCTTTATCTTCTTGGATTTGCATTAATTTTTCTATTTCTTCTTCTGCATCTTCATCATTTCCTGCAACAACTAAATTAAATCCATTTTTTTGTGCTAATAATGATGCTACTTCAAAAGTAACTTCTTGGTTTATTGTAGCCATAGTTCCCATTTTCATAAGTTCCATTATTACTTCCGAAACTGATTTTCCTATAGCATCAGCTAAGTTTTGAACTGTTAAAGGTCCATCTATGCTGATTGTTTCTCCATTTTCTTCTCTTAATAAATCTAATACTAATTGAGCATCATCTTCATCTATTTCTGTATTTTCGTCTTCTATTTCTATTCCTAATTCAGCTAACTTAGCTATAACTTCTTTATTTGAGACTTTTGCCTCTTTTGCGATTTGGTTTATTCTTGTATTTGCCACAAGATCACCCCCTATTAAATTTTTTATTGCATAAGTTCAGTTATCTTTGAAGCTAAAGATTTATCTTTTATTCCAATAACTGCTCTTGGTGATTTTCCTATAGCTAAACCAAGCTCTACTTTTGTTGAAAAGTAGATTTGGTTTATTTTTCTATAAGATGATTTATCTTTAAATAATTTTTTAGTATTTTCTGAAGCATCATCTGCCACAATTACTAAACTTATCTTTCCTTTTTTTAATTCTTTTAATGTAGTGTCGTCTCCTGATACTACTTGCCCAGCTCTCATAGCTAGACCTATATAAGAATAAATTTTTTGTTTATTATTTATCATAAGATTCTAACTCCGCTAATAATTTTTCATATACTTCATCAGAAACTTCTACTTTAAAAGCTCTATTTAAAGCCTTTGTTTTTATTGCTTTTTTAAGACATTCAGTGTCTTTACATATATAGGCACCTCTACCGTTTGCCCTACCAGATGGATCTAAAAATATTTCGCCTTCTTTGTTTTTAACAATTCTCATAAGCTCTTTTTTAGAGTCTCTATCTTGACATACTATGCATTTTCTTTGAGGTATTTTTTTTACTTTTTTCAAAGCCATCCCTCCTTTAACTATATTAGACTTATTATTCTTGGTCTAAGTCTATATTTTCAGAATCTAACTCTATATCTTGAACTGGTAATTCTATATCTTCTTCAACAAAATCTGTGCTTTCTAAAGCTTCTTGAGCTTCCATTTCTTCTTTCATTTGAGATACGCTTTTTATATCTATTTTCCAGTTAGTAAGTTTTGCTGCAAGTCTTGCATTTTGACCAGATTTACCAATTGCTAAAGATAATTGATAATCAGGAACTACTACTAAAGCTGTTTTTTCTTCTTCGTTTATTTCAACTTTTTCAACTTTTGATGGACTAAGTGATGCTGATATGAATTCAGCTGGATCATCACTGTAGTTTATTATGTCTATTTTTTCTCCGCCTAATTCATCTACTACAGCTTTAACTCTAGTACCTTTAGGTCCAACACATGCTCCGATTGGATCTATTTTTTCGTCTATTGATTGAACTGCTATTTTAGTTCTTGAACCAGCTTCTCTTGATACTGATTTTATTTGAACTAAACCTTCGAATATTTCTACTACTTGCATTTCAAATAATCTCTTAACAAGACCTGGATGACTTCTTGATACTACTATTTGAGGTCCTTTATTAGTCTTTTTAACTTCTAATATATATACTTTTATTTTTTGTCCAGCTTTATACTCTTCACCAGGTATTTGTTCGTTTTCTGGCATAGAAGCTTCTATTTTACCTACGTTAACATAAACAGTTTTTGAAGTAGCTCTAGCTATTTCTCCTGTAACTATTTCGCTTTCTTTTTCGATAAATTCGTTGTATACTATTTCTCTTTCAGCTTCTCTTATTCTTTGAACAACTACTTGTTTAGCTGTTTGAGCTGCTATTCTACCGAAATCTTTAGGAGTTACTTCGTTTTCTATTATGTCTCCTAATTGATAACTTGGGTCTATTTTTATAGCATCTGCTAATTCTATTTCTAAGAAAGTATCGTATAAGTCTGACTCATCAACTACTCTTCTTTGAGAGTAAACTCTAACTTCTCCACCTTCTCTATCTACTGATACTCTAACATTTTGAGCAGATCCAAAGTTCTTTTTATAAGCAGTTAAAAGTGCTTGTTCTATTGTGTCTATTATAACTTCTTTGTCGATCCCTCTGTCTTTTTCTAATTCGTCTAACGCTTCCATAAATTCGTGATTCATTGTTTATTCCTCCCTAATTAATGTTATCACTAAAATTTGATAGCTAGTTTGATTACTGCAACGTCTTTTTTATCAAACTCAACTTCATTGTCATCTATTATTACTTTGATTTTTTTGTCTTCAGTTAAACCTACAAGTTCTCCTTCAAGTTGTTTTGTACCATTTAAAGGTTTGTATAATTTAACTTCTACATCTCTTCCTGCATATCTTTCAAAGTCTTTATCTTTTTTAAGTGGTCTATCAAGACCTGGTGAACATACTTCTAAGAAGTAGTTGTCTTTTATTGGGTCTTTTTCATCTAATATTGGATTTAATTCTCTTGATACATCTGCACAGTCATCTAAGCTTATTCCACCTTCTTTTTCAAGATAAATTCTTAGATAAAATTGTCCAGCTTCTTTTACGTACTCAATATCTACTATTTCTATGTTTTTAGCATCGACAATTGGTTGTACTAATGCTTCTATTGTAGATTCTATGTTCTTTTTCATGTGTGCCTTGCCTCCTATTCAGTTGTATTATAACATATTTAAAATAAAAGAGTGAGAACAATTGCCTCACTCTTATCTTCTGCATATACTATTTTTCTATTACTATAACATAAATTTTTTTTATTTACAAGACTTTATAAATAAATGTGTTTTCAACTCTATTATTTTACAATATTTTTTAAATCTTGTACACATATTTTATCTTTTTTCACAAAATTATGTCAAGCCCCTAAAATTCATATTTTTATTTAAAATAATGATAATTGATTTTTTTCACTCATATTGTTTAATGAACCATGATTAGAAAGAGTCTCAACTACTGTTTTAGATATCTTTGTTCTCTTTCTCAAATCTTCTTTTGATATAAACTCTCCGTTTTCTCTTTCATTTTGAATATTAATAGCTGCATTTTCACCAACCCCTTGTAGGGCTATCATAGGTGGCAGTATTGTCGTGTCATCCACTACTATAAATTTAGTGGCATCTGATTTATAAATATCAACTGGTATTATTTTTATTTTTCTAGCATACATCTCTAGTGCAACTTCAAGTACAGTAAGCATTGTTTTGTCTTTTGCTGTTGCATCATTTCCAAGCTCGTGTATTTCTTGTATCTTTTGTTTTATGCTGTCTAACCCTTTTACGATTAAATCTGCATCAAAATCCTGTGCTTTAGTTGTGAAATATGTTGCATAAAAAGCTGCAGGATAGTGAACTTTATAATATGCAAGTCTAAACGACATCATTACATATGCAACTGCATGGGCTTTAGGGAACATGTATTTTATCTTTTGACATGAATCAATATACCACTGTGGCACATCATGTTTATTCATCTCTTCTATAAATTCAGGCTTTAGTCCTTTACCTTTTCTTACATTTTCCATTATTGTAAACGCCATCTTAGGTGGAAGTCCTTTAAATAGTAAGTAGTTCATTATATCGTCACGTGTAGATATAACGTCTTTAAATTCAACGACTTTATCCACAACTAAATCCTGTGCATTATTTAGCCAAACGTCAGTACCATGTGAGAGCCCAGATATACGCACAAGTTCTGCAAATGTAGTTGGTTTCGTATCAAGAAGCATCTGTCTAACGAAAGATGTACCGAATTCTGGTATAGCTAAAGAACCTATTGGACAGTTTATTTCCTCTGGTGTTACACCTAATGCCTCTGTTGATGTAAATATAGACATAGTCTCCTTATCATCAAGAGGTATAGTAGTTGCATCAAGACCTGTAATATCTTCTATCATTCTTATTATGGTCGGAACGTCGTGACCTAGTATATCTAGTTTTAATATCCTACCACTTATAGAGTGATAATCGAAGTGCGTTGTTATAACGCCACAATTCACGTCATTTGCTGGGTATTGTATAGGTGTAATATCGTATACTTCTTTATAATTTGGTATAACCATAACTCCGCCTGGATGTTGTCCTGATGTTCTCTTGACTCCTGTGCATCCTTTTGCAAGTCTTAAAACTTCTGCTCCAGTTACATCTAAGTCGTTTTCTTCTACGTATTTTTTAGCATATCCATATGCAGTCTTATCTGCTACTGTACCTATAGTTCCGGCTCTATATACATGACCTTCACCGAATAGCTCTTCTGTATATTTGTGTATTACAGGTTGGTAACTACCAGAGAAGTTAAGGTCTATATCTGGCTCTTTATCTCCTTCAAATCCTAAGAAAACTTCAAAAGGTATATCGTGTCCGTCTTTTTTTAATTTTCGTCCACATTTAGGACAATCTTTATCTGGTAAGTCTACTCCCGAGCCCCATTCCCCAACTGCATAGAAATATGAATATTTACAATCTTCATTTTCACAAATATAATGAGCCGGAAGTGGATTAACTTCTGTTATATCACTCATTGTCGCAGCAAGTGATGAACCAACAGATCCCCTAGACCCAACTAGATATCCATCTGCTAATGATTTTGTAACTAGCTTTTGTGCGATAATATACATAACAGCATATCCATTGCTTATTATAGAGTTTAGCTCTCTATCTAGTCTTTTCTTAACAACGTCTGGAAGCGGATCTCCATAAATCCTAGTTGCTTTGTTATAGCACATCTCCCTAAGCTCTGTATCAGAACCTTCTATTACTGGAGGGAATGTTTCATTTGGTATTGGTAAAAAGTCCTCAATCATATCTGCAACTTTATTTGAATTTTCAACTACAACTTCATATGCCAGTTCTTCACCTAAATACTTAAATTCTTCTAACATTTCATCTGTAGTTCTAAAATGTAGATAAGTTTCTTCATCATCTACTCCAAACCCTTGAGCATATTTAAGAACTCGTCTAAATACAGCTTCATGTTTTTCTATAAAGTGAACATCACCTGTAGCTACTGGAATTTTATTAAATTTCTTAGCCACTTCAATCATTCTTCTATTTAAATCTCTAAGTTCATCTTCGTCTTTTACTTCGCCATTTCTAATCATAAATCGATTATTGTCAATCGGCATTACTTCTATATAATCGTATAAGTCTATTATTTCTTTTATTTCATCGTCATTTTTATTTTGTTTAACAGCTTGGAACACTTCTCCAGCTTCACAAGCCGAACCTACTATAATACCTTCTTTATGTTCTAAAAGTACACTTTTTAATATTCTAGGTGCTCTATAAAAATGATTTACATGGGCATCAGATACTATTTTATATAAATTCTTAATACCAGCTAAATTTTGAGCAATTAATGTAATATGTTTTGTTTTTAATTTAGTGTAATCTATACCACCTAGCACTTCATTTACATCACTTAGTTTTTTAGCGCCCTTTTTCTCAAGCATATCTAAAAATTTAATAAATATTTGTGCAGTTGCCGCAGCATCATCTACAGCTCTATGGTGGTTGTGAAGTGGTACACCAAGTTCTTTTGTAAGGTTGTTTAATTTAAAACGCTTTAAATGTGGAAGAAGGATTCTAGAAAGCATAAGAGTATCTACACTCTTATTTTTAAATTCTATATTCATCTCCTTACATTTTTGGTTTATAAATCCTATATCGAACTCTGCATTATGTGCAACTAACACACTATCTCCTACAAACTCCATAAACCTAGGTAAAATTTCTTCTATTGTAGGTTTATCTTTTATTAAATCATTAGTTATACCTGTTAATTCTTGAACTTTATAAGATATATCTTTTTCTGGATTTATAAGTTCATTAAATCTATCTACTATTTCAAAGTTTTTAACTTTTACTGCTCCGATTTCTGTTATTTTATCATTTTTATTTGAGAAACCTGTAGTTTCTAAGTCGAATACTACAAATGTCTGAGATAGATCTTTGTCATTTGCATCTCTAATAATTGGTGCATTATCTTCTACTAAATATCCTTCTACACCATATAAGATTTTTATTCCATTGGCCTTTCCTGCATCCATTGCCTCTGGGAAAGCTTGAACTACACCATGGTCGGTTATAGCTATGGCTTTATGCCCCCATGTAGCAGCTTGTTTTACAAGTTTTTTAGTATTGCATAGTGCATCCATAGAAGACATTTGAGTGTGAGCATGAAGCTCTACACGTTTTTTGTCGCTAGTATCTACTCTAGGTTTCTTTTCTTCTAATCTTATACCACTTATCGTCATTGTAAGTTCTCTTTTGAAGATATCGTAAATTACATCTCCTTTAATCCTTACATAACTTCCTTCACTTATTTTACTTAATACTTTATCTTGATTTAAGTCGTTTAAGAATAATTTACAACTTATTGAACTTGTATTATCTGTTACATCAGCTATAAGCAGTATTTTCCCATTTTTTAATTCTTTTATCTCAATGTTAAATATCTCTCCAGTTATACAAACAGTCTTTGAATTTTTATTTATATCGCAAATATGTTCAAATAGTGCATTGACATTTTCACCGTAGATTATATTTTCATCTTCTACTTCTTCTTTTATAACGTATTTATCTTCTTCATCATCTTTTACTTTTTTCGGAGATGAAATTTGCATTTCTCTAACTTTTTCTTCCATCTCTTTATCCATTTTTTCGAGAATCTTTTTAATATCTACCTTTTCATCTACAGCTTTTTCTAAAATTACTTTTAAATCTATAGAAAACTCTTCTAAAAATACATGTCTAATTATATATTCACAGTTTTTAGATTTTAAACTATCGTATATCATAGACTTTGGTATTTTTATTTTTAAAGTATCGTCTATACACATATACTCTACATTATGTTTCCATCCTTCTATAGCAGGTGATAAGTCTTTTAATATGTGTAATATATTATCCCAATTTTTCTTAACTATATCTTTATTAGATTTACGAGATAGTCCGTTATATCTCATTTTAATTCTTATATCAGAAAAATAATCTAATTCTTCTAGTAAAGCTTCTCTAAGTGATGATAAAATGTCATAAGAAATAATTTCTTTAGATGATAAATATATATAAAAAATCTTATTTTCTTTATAATATACTACTTTTGTAACAAGTACATCACTCAACTTTTTATATAAAAAATCATTTTTGATTTCTAATTTCTTTAAATAGTCTTTTATACTATCCATTTATGACATCTCCTTTCATCTCAATTTTCTATTCTTTTTAAAGTAAAATTATATCATATTTTGGGTTAGGTTTTAAGGTCTTGAATTTTTTAAAATAATTTATATTTTTTTTCGTGGATTAGCTCTTTTTTGAAACTTTTTAATATTATATAAATAAGGACTTATATTTGGAGGTATGCTATGACTTGCTCAAATATATATGATTTAAGAAAGATACCTATTTATTATGAAGAATTAAAAGGTAAAAAAATTTTTACAAAGTCTTTATCTGAGATGGATGTAGATAAAAAATTAGTTCATATACTTTATTATAAAAAATACAATATTCCTATTTGTTCTCTTCCTAAACTAGGTATAGTTATTATTTCTCAAAAAGGATTTTTATCATTTTGCTATAATTTCTATCTATTTATAAATTCGTTTAATACTAAAAATATTCTTATCACAAAGCAAAATATATATTCCATAGGAAAGGTAGCCCTATGCCATGAAATAGGGCATATTTTGGACCCAGATTTATCAAATATAAAATCTCATTCTATTAAAATCATAACTTCAATAGCTGAAACTATAAAAAAATATAATATTGATTTGGAAGATGAATATTATTATAAAAAAAATTTACCATTAGAACTTGAAGATTGTATTATAGAATTTAAAAAGAATAGTATTGCTAGAGAAATAAATGCATGGAATATAGGAAAAACTATTTTAGACTTTGAAAGCGAACTTGAACAATATATTTTTGAAAAAATGAAGGAGTATGCCTTAGCAACATATAACTATGGTAATCTAAAAAATATCGTAATTGAAAATAATATAAAATCTCTATGTTAGATTTTGATAAATTTCTTCTAAATCAAAAAGGAAGATCTCATAAAGTAGATCTTCCTTTTTATTTTGTGTTTATTTAACGCCCCGAATTTTAAATTACTTTTTATTTATATTTAGGTATTAAGTACTCTAAATGAGCATTTCCATCGTAATAAGGTACTATGTTATTCATTACACGTCCTATTGAATTAGCCCAGTTTACATCTGTTGCATATTGATGGCCTGTATTGTAACTCCATCTCATTTTATATAAAGTATTTTGTTTGTATTTGCTGTTATGTATATAGTTTCCTGCTATCCATTGTGCTGAACCTTCTATAGTTTTATCAATTGAAGTCCATCCCTTTTGATATGCATAATTGGCAGCTGACGGTACAGCTGTTCCATCAAATGCAGATATCCCAAAGAAGTTATAAACTTTTACCTGTTCACCTGAAGGTGTAGTTACATAAACTCCTTGAGCAAGAGTAGACGAACCATATCCAGTTTCAACCATAGATGCTGCTACTAAATAAGTTACATCTAAATTATATTTTTTAGCCGCATCTATAAAGGCTTGTCCTTTATTTAAAAATACGCTATTTGATTTACAGTATTTTGAGAAGAATTGATTTAATTCACTTGCAGTTATTCCCTCACGATACTTATCTATTCTTAAAAATTGAAGTTTTCCTGTAGCATTTGTACTAAATGTCTCAGGGTTTAGATATTTACTTAAATCTTCTCTAGTAGCTTTTACATAAGCTGATGAATTTGAATAATTAGTTGATAAATTTGCTCTTATTTTATTAAATCCTTGTAGAGATAATTTATATTCATAATCCACCATAGTCGAGAATGAACAATTTACATTTTCAAATGTACCTGTAATGCTTCCTGTATTGGAATCGTTATTTTCTGAATCTGATTCTAGCTTATCAACTAAGTATTTATTAGATACATAAGCGTATTCATCATTGTATTTAATTTTTGCCCATTCTTTATCTTCTGATATATTAACTACTTTTACTTCTTGTCCATATTTATAAGTCGTTAATATTTCATAAGTAGTATCAGGTCCACTTCTTACATTTAATGTTGTTGCATCTACATATTTTATTTGTATAGTTTCAACTTTTTTATCACTTAGATATTCTGCTGAAACATATCCTATCTCATCATTGTGTTTTATTTTTGCCCAACCATCTTCTATTGATATAACTTTTACTTCATCATTTTGCTTTAATGTATCTATTATGCTATAAGTTGTACTTGGTCCACTTCTTACGTTTAATATTGTTGCATTTACATATTTTGTTTGTGTAACTTCTTCAACTTTTTTATCACTTAGATATTGATTTGAAACATATCCTGTCTTTGAGTTGTATTTTATTTTTGCCCAACCATCTTCTACAGATATAACTTCTACCTGTGTATCTTTAGTTAAAACCTCGATTATGTTATAACTTGTAGATGGACCACTTCTCATATTTAATGAAGAAACAGAAACTACTTTAGTAGTTGTTGTATTTTGACTTGTTTGTATATACTTAGAACTAGCCCAACCATTTTTACCATCTTTAGTTGTTATCTTGTACCATCCATCAGCAGAATCCTCCACTGTAACATTATCACCTTTATTTACTATAAATTTAGTTGTATAAGATGTCGCTGGTCCGCTTCTTACATTTAATGAAGTGGCTGTAACTATACCTTGATTTGATTGTGCATTAATTGTTCCTGCAAAAAGCTGTAAAACAGCCATACTAGTTATAATTGTTTTCTTATTCATATTCTAATATATATCTCCTTCCCTTTATTTTCTACTCCAACACATATACATTATAATTGTATATTCCTTTATTTACAATTTAAATCTATGTATCCCTCTTATGGTAAATAATGTTACAACCCTCAAATCAGCTAAATATCTTATATAGACCTCTAATGGCTAAATATCAATGAAATATGACTAAAATTTTAAATATTTTTAAATACAACAAATCGTTCAATTATTTATAAATATCTGATAATTTGATATTATATAATTATAGATTAATTTAGGAGGTCAAAAAATGAATGATAAAATAGACAAATTAAAAGAACTAATAGAAAAAAGTGACAATATCGTTTTCTTTGGTGGAGCTGGAGTATCTACCGAATCAAATATTCCTGATTTTCGAAGTTCTTCTGGATTATTTAGTCAAAAGTTAAATAAAAACTTTACTCCTGAACAATTAGTTTCACATACTTTCTTTGTAAACTATCCTGAAGAATTTTTTAAATTCTATAAAGATAAATTAATATATCAAGATGCAAAGCCTAATAATGCCCATAAGGCACTTGCAAAACTTGAAGAAATGGGTAAATTAAAAGCAATTGTAACTCAAAATATAGATGGACTTCATCAAATGGCTGGAAGTAAAACTGTTTATGAACTTCACGGTTCTGTACATAGAAATTACTGCACAAAATGTCATAAATTCTTTGACTTGGATTCTATGCTTGCTCTTGATGGAAATATTCCTCATTGTGATAAATGTGGCGGTGTTGTAAAGCCTGATGTCGTTTTATATGAAGAAGGATTAGATAATGCCACTATTGAAGGCGCTATAAGAGCTATAAGTTCTGCTGATTTACTTATTATAGGAGGGACTTCTCTTGTTGTTTATCCCGCTGCTAGCTTTATAAATTATTATAGAGGAAAAGATGTGGTTTTAATTAATAAAAGTTCTACTGGATATGATAATGATGCTTCTTTAGTTATAAATGATGCTATAGGGGAAGTTTTAAAAGAAGCTGTTTTAGATGTTTACAAATAGTAAATTTAATCAATATGATTTATGATATAAAAAGGAATACCAAAATGAATTACTTTGGTATTCCTTTTAAATTTAAGGAGATCGTCGTGAGTTTATTTTACGCCGTACTTTTAATATAAAGTTTAATTTATAAATCATAGTTTATTCAAAATAATTTTCGTATTTTAATTTATAAATTGAAATAGCTTCAGGCCATGCTTCTAAATTGCTTATTCCTTTAGTTTTAGCTATTGATAAAGCTATTTTTTTTAGTTTTGTCGCTTCTCTTATAATGTCCATTTTACACCTCTTTGCAACTTTCTTCTTAATCATTATTACTATTCCCTTTTTTCATATAAAATACTAATTTATTTTAAATTTTACAGTATATTTTTTAATATATTATTTTTAAATATATTTTAAAGATAATATGTGCTACAATCACCTTATAAATAACTTTTATTTAAATTTCTAATAATGACTATAGGAGGACAAAATGGATATATCTATAATGGCAGATGAATTAATCAACTACTATCTTATAATTGCACACAAGGATATTTCAGATTCTTTACAAGAGAAATCTGATGAAGAAATAAAAGCGCTTTATTACGATACATTTGGCGAAGATGAGGAATAATGATAAACAAAAAGGGGATGTCGCACGAACAATAAAAAATTCGTTCTGCGGTAGCCTTTTTTTAACTTAAATTTAATGTATTTTTTAGTGTTTGATAAGGGAAATTTACTTTTAAAATATAAAAATATACACCATCAGAAAGTACATTTTTATTACCACGACTTAAAAATCTTTTAAATTGCATATTTTGTTTCACTTGAGCGAAAGCTCCTTCCGCTTGTATGCTTCTATTCATTCTTAATTTACGCCCTTCGGGATTAGTAATTCTCTCTAAGTTTTCTTTTTGTTTTTTATGAAATAATTTAGATACTTGTAGATTTTTAGTTCTTTGCTCAATAGGTATTTTACTATTGTTTCCTTTAATACACTTTTTCTTATATTCACAATTACTACAATCTTCACAAGTGTAACAAGTTATTTTGCTTTTATATTCAGTTTTTGATTTTCTATTAATTGTTCCACTTACGTATAACTTTTTATTATTTTTACAAATGTAATAATCATCTTTTTCGCAGTAAATCATATTTTCTTTTCTGCCAATATCATTTCTATACTTTTTTGTTTTTTTAATTTCATAATCAGATGTCTTTAGAAAAGATAATTGCTGATTATCTTCTAAAAATACATACTTTTCTTCGCTTTCATATCCTGAATCTGCTATTACTTTAGAATACTTAAATCCAGTATGTTTTTCGATTGATTTTAAAAAAGGTATTAAGGTTGTTGTATCTGTAGGTTGAGGTCCAACACTTGCCCAAACTATATATTCAGAATCAACACCAAATTGAACATTATATGCTGGTTTAAGTTGTCCATTTCTCATATGGTCTTCTTTCATTCGCATAAATGTTGCATCTTTATCTGTTTTTGAATAGCTATTTCTTTGACCCATTATGTATAAATCTTTAGTATATTTTTTCAATCGATTAATATATTCATTTAATTTTTCTATAGCCTTTTGAATAAGTGATTTCCTTCTTCCTTTACCATGGACAAAAACTATATTTTCTTTAATTGATAAGCGTTTAAGCTTTTTTAAAAGTTTTTTCAAATGATACTTTTTAATCTTATTTTTGTAAATTGAGCCATTAGGCTTTCGCATACTGGTGCAAAATAAATACTACGGAATCTTGCAATTGTTGAATGGTCTGGAGCGGAGGCTCCGCCTAAAAGATACATAAAATTAATATCCCTTTTACACGAAGTTTCAATTTTTCTAGATGAGTAAATATTATTCATATTTGCGTATATTATAATTTTCAAAAGTTGTCTTGGGGTTACTGAATTTCCTCGAATACGAGAATAAGTCTGATATAATTTTTCTAAATTCATCTCCTCTATAATTTGACTTAACAACCTCACAGAATCATCTTTTGGTATTAAAGAATCAATATTTAATAATGATTTTAATTGATAATTATTTTCTGAAATAGTATAATCTACTTGTATAGTATTGTGTTTGGTCATACAATTATTATACAAAAAATCCCAAGATCTTTTGAGCTTGGGATTTATTTTTTTTACAAAAAGGGCATCGCCCTATTTCTTAGTGCGACAGCCCCTTTTTAATTTCTTTAAGGATCTTTATGATAAAGATTTCTTTATTTATTATTTTGTCTATTATTTTGCTTGTTGTTTTTTCTAAAGATATTTCTTACAAAGGATGCCCAGCATAAGGCTGCAACCATCCATAATATACCTTTTACAGTACCCCCAGAATTTATTGTATTAACTCCAAATAATATACTTGCCACACACATTACTGCCCCTATTATTAATGGTAAACTTATATTTTTCATATTGCTTCCCCCTGTAAAAATTAATCTATATTTTCTTCAAATTCTTCAATAGGAGGTAAATCTTCTAATTTTTCTATATTTAGAAGTTTTAAAAACTCATCTGTAGTTTTATATATTATAGGTTTTCCTATTTTATTTAATCTACCAGCTTCTCTAATTAAAGAATTTTCAAGAAGAGTTTGTAAGACCTTATCACATTTAACTCCCCTTATATTTTCAATTTCAACTTTTGTTATAGGTTGTTTATATGCAATTATAGTCAGCGTCTCTAAAGTAGCTTGACTTAAAGTCTTTTTTCTTTTAGGTTCTAATACCTTTTTTATATATGGAGTATAATCTTTATTTGTACACATTTGATATCTATCTTCTAATTTTATAATTTGTATACCTCGATTTTGCTCCTCATATTCATCTTTCAATAAATTTAACATATATTCTATTTCTTTTGGAGAAAGTTCTTCATTAATGGCATAATTTAATTCCTTTATACTTATTGGTTCTCCATATGCAAACATTATTGATTCTATAATAGATTTTATTTCACTTCTGCTCATATTAATTCTCCAAATTCTTTTTAATAATAATATCTTCAAAGAAGTTTTCTTGTACTACAACTATTTCCTTAGCTTTTATAAGCTCAAGTAGTGATAAAAATGTAGCTATCACTTCATCTTTTGTATTATCTTTTATTATATTGTTAAAGCTTATTTTATCTGCGGTAGTTAATATATTTTGTATATATTCTATCTTTTCTTCAACAGATATTATTTTTCCTCTTACTATTTTATTTAATCTTTCATCTTTTTTAGTTTCTTCTTCAACATTTTTTACCTTAAATATATATGGAAGTATAGATTTTATAGATTCGATAGATATTTCGCTTAAATCCATCTTATCATCTATTATTACTTCTTCTCTAGTTCTGTAATATGGTTGATTTAAATAATCTACATTGTCTTTTATCACTTCACTAGCTTTTTTATATTTCTTATATTCTTTTAATTGCTCCATCAGTTCAAGTCTTGGGTCTTCTTCTTCGTCTAAATCTCTTTGTGAAAACAGTAGATACTTTGATTTTATTTCTAATAGCTTAGTAGCCATAGTAATAAAATCACTTGTAACTTCTAAGTCCATAGATTCTAACATATTTATATATGCTAGATACTGTTTTGTAATTTCGATTATAGAAATATCCTTGATATCTATCTTTTGTTTAGATATCATATCACAAAGTAAATCTAGTGGACCGTCATATACGTTTAAATGTATGCTGTATTTCATCTATATAACGTGTGTTACGCTTCTCACGATAGACCAGAATATATTTACTAATGGAGATGTTATATAAGAACTTAAATTTGTAAATAATAATACAATTAATACTATATATCCTACATTTTCATATTTAATTTCAAATTCTCTAAATTTATAAGGTAAAAAACTAGAAATAACGCCCCATCCATCAAGTGGAGGAACTGGAAGTAAGTTAAATGCAGCAAACCATAGGTTATAGTTTAGTGCTGTAGCTGCTATTAATGAAATAGAATACATAGTACTATATTTTACAATCATAGCACAAATTATTGCACCTACTAAGTTTCCAAAAGCCCCAGCTAATGAAACTATACAATTTCCAACCCTATAATTTTTAAAATTATTTGGATTTACTGGCACTGGTTTTGCCCATCCAAAATGGAATATCATAAGCATTATTAAACCTACTAAATCGACATGTCTAGATGGATTAATAGTCATTCTTCCTGCTCTTTTAGCTGTATCATCACCTAGTAAATACGCTGCAAATGCATGACCAAATTCATGTATTGTCATTGCAAATACTATACCTACTAGAGATACTAAAATACTACTTAAATAATTCATTTAAATTTCTCTCCTAGTCATTTTTTAGATAATAATATTATTATAACAATAATAATATCTTTAATCAAAATAATTTAAATATAAATAGTAATTTAATTATTCTATTAT
>NZ_CABQXJ010000050.1:0-21800 GCF_902468165.1 uncultured Intestinibacter sp. | reverse complement strand
ATTTTAAGTAAAATAAAATCTTATTTAAAATATCAATTATTATATATTAAATTTAGGGGTGGTTAAAAATGAAAAAAGTAACATACTTAACAGAATCTGCAAAGAAATTTACAAAAGAAGAGGCTATAGCTGAAGCTAAGAGATGTTTACTATGTGAAGAAGCTTATTGTAATAAAAGATGTCCAATAAATAGCAATCCAAAGGAATTTGTAAAATTAGTTGCGACAGAACAATTCGAAAAAGCGATAAAACTAATCAGAGATAACAATCCTCTATTTTATTCAATATGCACAAGAGTATGTCCTTATGATAGTTACTGTGTAGGTGGATGTAGAAAAAGCGCGTTAGGAGACAATCCTATAATGATACCTTTTATCCAAAAATATCTAGTAGATTATTGTGATGCAAGTGATGAAGTGATAACAAGTGATCATATACAACCTAAAAAAGTAGGTCAAAAGGTCGCTATTATAGGTTCTGGACCGGCTGGACTTGCAGCAGCGGCAGTATTAGGTCAAAAGGGATATGAAGTTACTGTGTTTGAAGCTAAAAAAGAAGTTGGTGGATGGCTTAGCTATGGTATACCACCACACAGATTACCAAAAGAAATAATTCAAAAAGATTTAAAATATATAAAATCTCTAGATGTAGAGTTTAGAACAAGTTGTATGGTTGGTAGAGATATAACATTAGATGATTTGAAAAAAGAAGGGTTTAAATCATTTTTAATTTCTACTGGATTTACTATTGGTAGAGTTTTAAATATAGAAGGACACGAATTAGATGGTGTTACAGATGCTGTAAGTTTCTTATCAGAAGCAAAGGCAAACGACGGTAATATAGAAGTTGGAGAAAGTGCAGTTATAATAGGTGGTGGAGACGTCGCTATGGACTGCGGAACGACTGCTAAATTAACAGGATATAAAAAAGTGAGAATAATGGTTAGAAACTCAATTGAAGAGATGACAGCTAGTGCAAAAGAATTAAAATACCTTCAACAAGTGGGAGTTCCTATAATCGACTGGATGGATTCAGTTAGAATTGTAGGTAAAGATGGAAAAGTAGTTGGTATGGAATTTAAGGGAACAGACGACGATACTAAGCTATATGTAGAATGTGATAAAGTTATATTTGCAGTAGGTCAGATGCCGGGTGCAATCCAAACAATAGCTCCAGTAGATGTAGACGAAAGAGGAATGATTGTTATAGATGAAGACTTCAATACATCTGTAAAAGGCGTTTTTGCAGCAGGAGATATAAGCAAGGCAAAAGCAGACAAGACTGCATGTTATGCAACTGCATTAGGTAAAAAAGTCGCTGAATCAATAGATAAATATATGCAAGAATTAGAAGATAAAGTGAGTTCTGAGGCATTTTAATTTAAATATATGTTTTAAATAAATGTTGATATTTTTATATTTTATCATAAAAAAGCAGAGGTAGTATTACCTCTGCTTTTTAGTTCGTATTTTATTAATATTGTGTATCAAAAAGTTGTTCAAAAAATCATCATTTTTATTTTTGAACAATTTCTTATTAAATTAACTATATTTTGTAATAATAATACTTTCTTAATATTACCGTTTATAATTGTTTTGTTGAACACGAAAAGAAAAGCATATACTCCTCTTTTATATAACTCTATATTGTAAAATGATTCATATTAATTATCTATAGCCTTAATATATTAAACTCTCCATTCAACAATGTTTTCTATTTTTTTTCTAGGCCTTTGTTTAGGACTCTCAGCGGGATAACCAAATGCCATACAAGCAACCAGCTGTCCATCAATATTTAACCAATTAGCTAATTCATTATAAGCAAAGTAAATATCACAAATCCATAAACTTCCTATTCCTAGTGCAGTAGCAGCTATAGACATATTCTCCATACAAGCTCCAACACATTGTAAATTAGCCATTTCATAAAATTTTTCTTCTAAACTTAAGTTTTCTATTGGAGATTTCCCAAATGGATTATATACAAAAACAACGGTAGGTGATTGCTCCATAATGTCTAATGTATAGCGTGTTCCAGATTCAAATTTACCACTATTCGGAAGTGATTTTGGATTATTAAACTCATCATTCGCTCCTTTTCTAAATACTTCTAGCATCTGTTTCTTTTCATCACCTTCAAAAACAATAAAACTCCAAGGTTGTCTATTTTTTGAAGATGGTGCACTCATACCTGATAATAAAATTTTTTCTATTGTTTCTTTAGGTATTACTTTATCCTCGAATTTTCTTATACTACGCCTATTAAAAATTGCATCTATTGCTTTCATTGTTAATCCTCCAATTACCTATAATATTTGTATTATAATTTAGTAATAATTCAAATTGCAATATTATTTTTATAAATTTTATATTATAAAACAATTGTGTAATTATTTTTCATTATACTATATTTCTGGTTTCTTTATAACATCTTAAGCCATCAACATGGCCAGTTCCTAAAAATGCACTTATGCAATCAAGAATTTTATGTCTCCAAAAGAAACTTGTTGCTATATTTATGCCTACAATTTTAGCAGATTTTCTTATTGATAAGCCCATAATCATACATTTTGCATATTTAAGCCACTTATCTAATGATTTTTTACTTCTATATACGGCAGAGTTTGTAAAATCAGTAAAAGTCCTTTTACAATCTTTACAGATATATCTTTGTTTTCCATTATATTTACCATTTTTTGATATTAACTCAGAGCTACAGTTAATACACCTGCTATTATAGCTTTTGGTATTTTTCTGTCTTTAATACTTTTAACTAAGAATTCACCTGATAGTAATAATAAAGTTATTGGCAAAATTAAAAGAGCTATAAGTCCTACTATTACTTTTTTACTTGAATTTAAGTTTTTGAATTCATTTAACATTAAATATTCCCTCCCCATATGTTATATAAATACAAAATAAAGTAAAATTGGTAATTTTACCTTATAGTATATATTTTAACATATTAACTTTATATATTACAAAAATTATTTAGTCATCTAAAAATAATATATAAAATAGTGTCAAATTGTAGAAAAAATCATAATTATGTATAAAGTGGTAATATAAAGTGATAGGATTGTGCATTAGCCTATTGCTCCACTTTAAAAAAGGAAGGATTTGATGACTATGAGTAAATATTTAGTAGCTATTGATGCTGGACACGGAATGACTACTGGTGGTAAGCGTTCTGTAAAATTATCTTCCGATTTGTATGTTAATGGAGTCTTAGTTAGAAAAAAAGGTGAAGTAATTAAAGAAAATGAATGGAATAGAGCAGTATCTGAATATTTGGCAAAAGCACTTACTAGATGCAATATCGGCTATATGTATACTGCTGATATGACTGGAAAAACAGATGTATCACTTTCTACAAGATCATATAAGGCAAATAAAGCAGGTGCAGATATATTAATTTCAAACCATTACAATGCAATTGGAACAGCGTCAGTTTGGCAAACAAAAGTAAAAGGATTACTTGTTTTACGTACAAAAAACTCTTCTTCAAAATCTATTAAATTAGGAAATCTAGCAGTAAAACATTTAGCAGCAGATATCGACTATGAATACAACTACGGTTTGATGAGAGATGTCGATATGAGCGGATTTACATTAGCTATTTTAAGACAAACAAATATGCCTGCAATATTGATTGAATATGGATTTATGGATTACGAAAAAGAAGCAAAACTTATGTTAAACCCATCACATCAAGAAAAATGTGCAGAAGCAGTTTGTAAGGCAGTTTGTGAGTATTTTGGGATGAAATACGTTTCTAAAACATCTACAGGAAGTAGTACTACAGGAAAAAAGGACTCTATACCTAAGAGTAATAGCTGATGAAGTAAATATACGTAGTGCAGCTGATTTTACTGATGAAAGTGTAGTCGGTGTAGTTAAAAAAGGAGGAGTATATACTGTTGTTGAAAAGATAGAGAGAACAGGAACAGATATGTATAAATTGAAATCAGGTGTTTATATAACTGCATCTACTAAATATGTAGAAGTTTTTGAGAGATAGTTTTAGATAAGAATTAGGTAAAATGATTATATAAAGTAAAAGTTATTAGAACAAGTAAAAATTATTAGATTAAGTAAAGGTTACTAGAAAATATAAAATGATTAGATAAAGTAAAACACAGTAACTATAAAAAGTATAAAAAAGCTAAGACTTGCTTTGCAGGTCTTAGCTAGTTATCAAATCTTAAATAGATTTATGTCACCAAAATTTTAATTAAAATATTATTCAAAAGCTGGTTTTATATAATGTTTAATCAGCTCTATTTTTTCTGAGGAATTTGGGACAAAGAGTGCGGAAATAGCAATTACAATATTGTCCTTTGTATCTACATATATGCTGTTTCCGCCGTCTCCCATAGCTACAAAACTATGATCATCTAATATCCACCACAAATACCCATAGCTCAAATCTCCTAGATTTATATGAGGTGAAGTGCTTTCTTTTATCCATTTTGTAGATAAAATTCTTTTACAATTATACACGCCACAATTTAAGTATAATTGACCGATTTTAGCCATGTCTATTGTGCTTAAACAAAGCCCCCACCCAGCAGTATTTAAGTTGTTTGTGCCAGCTACCCAGTTGTTTTTATCTATAGATTGATTAAATTCCATCTGCTCTTTTTCGCTTTTAAAAGTTATGTTCTTTGAAGGGATGATATCAAGTGGTTCAAATAAATTTTTAGTGGCAAATTCTAATACGGATTGATTAGTTGTATTTTTTATTATGCCAGAGAAAATGTCGGGACCTATAAGTGGTGTATAGAAAAACGAACCTATCTCATTATCGCCGCCTAGCATATCTAGTGAGAATTTTAGATAGTCTGAACTTGTGAAGTAATCTATATATGGAGCATCTTTATATTTAAAAGGTGCTGTCATTGTGAGCATATCTTTTAAGGTGATATTTTCTATAGTTTTGTTTGATTTATCTTTTTTATAATCTGGAAAGAAAGCGAGAATTTTTTGATTTATATCTTTTATATAGCCCTTATCCAAAGCTATTCCTATTAAAAGTGAGATTATGCTCTTTGTGACTGAATAGATGTGGATTTTACTTTCTTTATTGCAGTTATTTTCGTAGTTTTCATAAACTAATTTGTCGTCTTTTAAAACGACAACCCCACATATATTGGGGTGATTTTTCTTTATTATATCTTCAAAAGTTTTCACTTTTTCTTTATTCATATTTCTACCTCCTATTTATTATAGGATTAATAGTAGTTTAACAAATGCATTTGATTTTGTGATTATCACATTTCACTATTTCCTTACAATAAGAGTAATTTGATTTAAAATTTTTTACAAGAATTATTTTAAAATAACTTCTTTTCGATAGTTATAAGTGTATTTTTATACTAGATGTAGTATTTATTAGATATTATTTTATACATTATAAAAATATATGGAGGGTAATAAGTTGTGAAATAAAGCTGGACTAGGCAAAATAAATTATTAAATAAAAATAGATTTAATGAAATAATCAATCAAAAATATTTAAAATTTCGTATATATAAAAAGAGATTTTTATGTAAAAAATTAAAAAATAAAAATAACATTTCTAACAAAAAATAAAACAAAGAAAACGATTTCAAATTTAAAATATATAATTTTCAAAAATAAAGGTATGAAATTAGTAGATTTATGTCTACTATTTTTTTTTGCAAAAAATAACTCGATAAATCGTTAAAAATGTAGGAATTTGACTAACGAAAATTAAAGGAATGAACAATAAAAAACACGAAGTTTGTATATAAAAAAATTTATATTATAACAGGAGGGATTAATATGAGAAGTTTCAATAATATATTAAGAGATGTTCATTTAGGTAAAGATGTAGATCCAAAGGAATTAAAGATGGCGCTATTACTGGCAGAAAATCAATTAGTTCTTTCTAACAAAGACATTATCAAATGCTTAGATACACACGCTGATAGAATTGCATTAGAAGGAGAAATAGGTAAGAACAGAAATAAACGCACTTTGCATCAACAAATTTCTATAGAAAAAGCTTTGGAAATCAATAATTTGTAGAATTATGCAGATAACTATGAATTTTAATGTTATAGATTTCGAAAACGGGCCTATTTATATTGTTTAAAGTTTGTTTAATTTCGATTTATTTAGATTAATATTTACAATTTACTTAATCTAGATTTATTTATACTGGGATTTAAAGTTTATTTATGCTGTGTTAGATAAAATTATAAAGTTATCTAACACAGCATTTTTTATAGATATTTTTATAATATATAGTAGTTTATATTTATTTATAAATTGTAGATAAATATAATTTTTCTAAATATATTTAAAAAATCTACATTTTTAAATGTATTTTAGTATAAAGAGTTAAACCTAAATCATAGGTTTATACAATTTTAATTCCAAATAGTAATTTGCAAATGTTATACCTGTATATGGCAATACCCAAAGTAGTCCAAGTCCAAGAGGTAGTATACCTAAGATAAACCATCCTATAAATGATAAACCTAAGACGATTATGTTCCAGAAGTTACCTTGTACTAAATTTATACTTTGTTTTGCAGCATCTATAATCGGTGCATCTGTATCTAATATTACTAATAATGAGAATGATAAGTACACTTCTATTACTGTTATACATATTCCTAAAACAAAACTCAATAATACTCCAGAATATATTGCTACATATTGTATAAGTGTAGTAGCTAAAGATAAAAGCAATGTATATACTATGCATTTTAAAACTTTCATCCAAGATGTCTTCATCCAAGAGAATTTAACTTGGTCGAAGTCGTCGTTTTTGGCTATATTCAAAAACAATGTAGTTGTAAAAACGCTAGCTATTGTTGTAATTACAACTTGGAATATTGAAGATAATGTGGAGTCATTTAACATTCCTATAATGAGTGCTTCCAATACATAAACTACTAAAACTGTAATTACAGGGACAATCCAAAAAGCGTTTAATTTTCTTTTGGCATCTTTTTTTATTTCTGCTCTAGTTTTCATAAGTCCAGCCTCCTATTTTATAATGAAAAATTTACTATTTTCCTTAATCGTAGCATATATTATAGAGTATAGTGTAAAATATTTAATTTTGTAACCAAACTGCAACCTATGAATATAATGAATTATGTTTGATTTTAGTGGAGGTATATCGATGTTCAAGAAAATTATTTCTATCGTAAGTGCAGCGGCTCTAGGGGTTTGCTGCTTAACAGGATGCAGTAATGATACTGCTGGTGATAAAGGCGATAAAGAATCAAAAGAGTTACAAAAAATAACTGTAGCAGAAGTTACTCACTCTGTATTTTATGCACCACAATATGTAGCTATGAGTAAGGGCTTCTTTGAAGAAGAAGGTCTAGAAATTGATTTAGTAAATACTCAAGGTGCTGATAAAACTATGTCAGCTTTAATCTCTGGAGATGCTGATATAGGACTTATGGGACCGGAAGCATCAATTTATATTTACAATCAAGGTGAAGACGATTATGCAGTTAACTTTGCACAACTTACTCAATGTGATGGTAGTTTCTTAGTTTCTAGAGAAAAAATAGATAATTTCTCTTATGACGATTTAAAAGGTAAAGAAGTTCTTGGAGGTAGAGCAGGAGGCGTGCCTTTAATGACTTTGGAATACGTTTTAAAACAAAATGGTGTTGAAATTGGAGAAGATACTGCTAGTGGTCAATGTAACGTAAGAACAGACGTTCAATTTGCAGCTATGGCTGGAGCATTTGCAGCTGGTGAAGCAGATTTCACAACAGCTTTTGAACCAACAGCTACTCAACTTGAAAAAGACGGTTCTGGATATATAGTTGCATCAATAGGTAAAGATTCAGGTAAAATACCTTACACTGCTTATTCTTCAACAAAATCTTATATGAAAGATAACAAAGAAGTATTAGAAAAATTCACAAGAGCAATATATAAAGCTCAACAATGGTGTAAAGATGCTAGCGATAAAGAAATCGCAGAAGCAATCCAACCTTACTTTGAAGACAATGATATAGACGAATTAGTTACAGTTGCTAAACAATATAGAAAAATAGGCGCTTGGTGTGAAAATCCATACTTTGAAAAAGAAAGTTTAGATAACTTGATGAAAGTTATGGAAACTGCTGGCGAACTTGAAAAAGAAGCTCCATATGATAAGATAGTTGATACTAGTATAGCTCAAAAAATAATAGATGAAAAATAATTATAGGAAATAAATAGTTTGGTTATATAAATAGAACATTTGAAGTAGTTTTTTCATAAAAGAAAATAAGGGGTAGTTAACAAGAGGTATTTGGGGATAGCTCATAAAAAGGAGTTGATCTTATGGAAGTTAAGAAAGACACAATTATACGTACAACAGTTTTGGTAATTGCCCTTTTAAACCAAATTTTGACTAGCACAGGTCACGATATTTTGCCGATTTCTGATGAAGAAGTCAGCCAAGTGATATCACTGGCATTTACAATAGGTGCGTCAATTTGGGCTTGGTGGAAAAACAACTCATTTACAAAAGCTGCTATAGAAGCGGATAAAGTTTTAAATGAAAAAAAGTCCAATAATAATTAGGTTTAGATGCTTGGAGTTTTTATAGATTCCAAGCATTTTTATGTGATTAAATATAACAAAATAAAATGGTAAAAAAATCTAATGACTTGCTTGACAAATAAATAACAGTTAGATTAAAATGATAAATATGTAATATTAAAGATGCAAAAATACAAGCAAAATATATAAAATACAAGCAATAAATAATATTAAATAAGGGGGAATTAATATGAACAATGAAGTAAATACTTTATTTAGGTCTTATAATGATTTAGACTTAGTAAAAGCAGAGAACATAGTATTAGAATCTGAAACAAAGTTAGACGATAAAGAGAGAAAAATCTTAATGCATGTTTTTTCAGCATTTAAGAAAAATAAATTCCAAGATAGAAATATAGTATGCTCTATTAAAGACATATGTGAAGACGATTTAATACAACTTCAAGACAAAAGAGTTATATTAATAAATATAGATAGAAAAGAATACGTACTTACACAATGGTACAAAATGAGAAGACAAAAGGGGACTAATGCCGTAGTTGTTGAGCTAGACGATATGGTATGTGAGTATTTTAGGCTATTTCCATCAAATTATTTAAATTAGCACGCAGGAAAAGGGTTTCAGGAACTTATTTTACTAAAATATAAATAAATTACCTAATAGTTGTAAAAATGTATTATAATACCTATATACATATATATAGGAGGAATACATTTGAAAAATTTTACAAAAAAATTATTTACATTAGGTATAATATTTACACTAATAATTGGGATGGTTGGATGTTCTAAACCACAGAAAAAAAAAGAGGTTGTTCTTACTAATACACAAGAACAAGAAAAAACTATTTACGATTTAAATGGTATACAAAGCTATGAAGAAATCGATTCAAATGCGATTGTAGAAATTAAAAAATCTATGGCACAAGATGAAAATGTATTTGTAAAACAGATGTTTAATACATTAGCAGATGTTATAGAATTATTGCCAGAGGGCGTAAAAACACTACAACTGAGCGTATTTGCATCTAATATAAGTACAGATGACGACTTTTTAATATTTTCATGCACAATACCAGAAGATGGCCTAAACAATATAAGAAAAGAGAAACTAACTTCTATAGAAGGATTGTCTAAAAACTGTGAACAACTATACATAGACGAGATAGTGTCTGAGGAGGCTGTAAAAAACGTAATATGGCCAGGAGCAGAGGGATCTATAGTATATGAGGCTCCAGAAGAAAAAACTTACGAATCTGAAGAAAGTACAACAATACAAAGTCAGACAAGCTCTACTCAAGATTTTGACAAAGGTTACTGTGATATGTGTGGCGATTATGGAAAAATGTATCAATTAGTAGGATATGACCTTTGTTTAGATTGTTATAATGAGTATAATGTAAGATGTGCAGACTGCGGCACTTCACTTGCATTTACTGATTTCGCGATTAAGGCACCTAATGGGACTTGGTACTGCGTATTTTGTGGAGAAGATAGAGGATATTCGTACGACGATATATATTAAAATTTAAAATATGATTATATAGTATAATTTGATATAAAAAGAGATGGTGATTCACCGTCTCTTTTTTGTTATGGAAGTATGTTAGAAAAATAATGAAAATATTCAGAAATTTGCTTGACGTCCAAATAACAATTGTATAAAATTAATATTAATAAATAATATCAACAGGGGGTATTCATTATGAAAGGAAAAGTAAATACTTTATTTCTAGGCAACAATAAAGAGTTATTGGAAAAAGACAATGTGGCGTTAGAATCTGAGACAGATTTAACAGATATAGAAAAAGACATACTAAAAGACATATTTGCTGAAATAAAGAAAAATGACTTTGAAAATAAGGGGATTAAGTTTTCACTAGATGATTATTCAAAAGACGATTTAATAAAACTTCAAAACAAAAAGGTTATGATAATCAATATAGAAAAGAAAGAATATGTTTTAACACAATGGTATAATATGCTTTGGAATAAAGAAAGCAACGAAGTTGTAATACAAGTAGAAGACATAGTGTTTGAATACTTAAGATTATTTGTGTTAAATAAATAAACAATATAAAGGACAGTTTCTAAACTGTCCTTTTTTAATTTTTATGGACTTTAGTCTGTTGAGTATGCTTGCATACTCAATGATTTATATATTTTAGAGTTTGGTAGATATAAATATGCCAAAAATATATATAAGTATCTTCGTTTATATGATATAAATATCGTCACATAAATATATAGTTTTTAAAAAACTTAATTTAATACTAAGCTGTTGTATATTGCTCGTGGATAGTCTTTACATAGCTCGAGTTTAACAGTTTCTTAAAAGCACTTATTTCTATCTGTCTTATTTTCTCTCCGGAAATACTACATATAAGGCTTATTTCCTTTAATGTGTAGATTTTGTTGTTTATAAAACCGAATTTGAGTAAGATAACGTTTTTCTCATCGCGAGTTAAACTATCTAGACTTTGGATGATATATTAACTATTATCAAAACTTCCTAAATCAGAATTTGAATCTAGATTTTGACTAGATATGATAGATATGTTTTTCATAGCAATCCCTCCTATATAATAATATACTTTATAGTATAATTATAGTATAAATTAAGCAAAAACAAAAATATAATAATAGATATAAGGTCAAAGTTGAGATTTTAAAGGGGGATACATTATGGAGGCGTTTAGTCGTTTATATTTAAATAATTATGAATTGTTAAAAGACAAAAATGATGTTTACGGGGTATTGATTTCTGTCTTTTCGGAAAGCGATAAGATTATAACCCAGGAAATAGAGTATGAAGAAGAGAGCACAAAAGTTAGATATATATTGAGTTGTAAAAATTACTCAGACAAATTAGATATTATGGGATTTACTTTAAAAAAGGCTTATGATGAGTTTTTTTAAGTGAGAAATATATATGAGTCAAAGAGTGAATTTATAAAAATCCTAAATAAAAGTATAGAGTTTATTATAGATAATAATATTTATGACGAGTATTTTTTAGACAGAGAAAATTTAGAAATCTTGGAAAATGACAAAGATTTAGAAGATATGGTTTTATTTATTTTGAGAAATAAGGATATTTTATGGGGCGGGAGTTTTATAGATATCAGGTTTATTTTGAGGATTGTGTTGTCGCTTTATAGTGATTCTAAGATTATATATGATGTGAGCGAGATTATAGCAAATGGCTATTTTGATGAGGATTTTGAGTTTAGCAAAAGCGCCAAAGAAACTGCAAAATCTGAATATATAATAAATGAAAAGATTATCGTCCTTACAGAGGGAAAGTCAGATGCATGTGTTTTGGAGACTGCGCTAAATATCTTATACCCCCACTTATCAGAATACTACTCATTTTTAGATTTTAAGGCCACAAGACTTAGGGGGAGTGCTGATGCGCTTGTATCTACTATAAAAGCGTTTATCTCATCTGGAATAGCAAACAGAACTATTGCAATATTCGACAATGACACAGCGGGGCAAGAGGCCATGAAACTTTTAAGCGGGATAGAAATACCAAACAATATAAAAGTGCTTAAATATCCAGACTTGGAAATTGCGAAAAAATACCCCACAAAAGGCCCAACAGGAGATGTCGTAATGGATATAAACGGGATGGCGTGCAGTATAGAGTTATATCTCGGAAAAGACATCTTAACAGAAGACGAAGATAACTTAATTCCGATACAGTGGATTGGGTATTTTGAAAGTGCGGGCAAATACCAAGGCAGGATTTTAGATAAGGCAAACTGTCTAAAAAAATTTTTTGATAGAATGAATGATAAAGACATAAGCAGGGAAAACTTTGATTTTAGCGGGTTAGACGATATTTTAAAGATGATTTTTGAAGCATTTAATTAAAATTTACAAGCCAAAAATGTAGTACTATAATATATATAAAGGAAATTTGGAAAGAAAGTGAGTGAGAATAGGGGGACTCTATATGGGAGAAGAGAAAAACAGTATTGTCAATAAAATTCCAGAGGAGATAAAGCTGTATAATACATTATATTTAAAGTACAGAGAATATGGAAAAGAAGCGAGAAATACATTTAATAAGATCTTAGGTGAATATAAGGGACTAGACGATTTAGTTTCAGACGGATTTGATACGAGCCTAGACATTATCAAAACTTACATAGATTACGCTGTAGATACATTAAAAGATATGGATGTAGAAAATATAACAGAAGAAAATTTCACACAAAAATACTACCAAAAATACTGCACCTTTGGAGATGTATTTAATAATTTAGAAAATCAATATAAAAAAATCGAAAAATCAAATCACGACAAAATACTCAAGGAAAAAACAGAAATTTTTAACTCAGAAGAAGTAAGAGAAAATATATTAAACTCTATTGAAAACAGTGTAGTAGATATACATGAGGCAATCTTGGACTGTGTAGAAAACGAGACAGATAAGGACTTGTATAGAGTTACATCAGATGATAAAAAAGAGGCACAGGATTTACTTTTTAAATTAAAATCAGAATCGAAGTTGTTGAGAAACGACGAAAAGCTAAATATTTTAGAGAAAATGCTCGGCTCAAATCCATATCTAGAAGAAACTTATTTTTATTTATTAGATATAAATAAAGGCGACAAAAACAACCAAATAGAACAATACGCTAACTACTTTGGGATAGACTTAGCAAAGAGAAAATCAGAAATTATAAATTCTGAGATAAATAAATATCTAAAGGACAATTTAGATAATGTAGGATTAAAAGACAAAAAAGAAATTCTAAATTCGTATTGTGAAAATTATTTTAGCCAAAAATACAAACAAAAAGATACATACTCAAACAAAGTCTATTTAGACAATTTAAATAAAATATATAAAGATACATTTAAAACACCGAAGCTAAATGAAGATGTAAATGAGCTTATAGACGAGTGTAATTTTATTTATGAAAAATATAATGATGAGAGATTTTTAAATATAAAAAACGAGATAGAAAAAAGTCTGTTAAACAGCAAAATTATCTCAAATCTTAAAAAAGAAAGCGATAATGAAATAAAAATTGAGATAAAAGAAGATGAGGCAGAAAGAGAAAAAGAAGCTCAAAGAGAATATAAATTAGAATCAGAAAGAGAAGAGCCAAAACACGACGACCAACGCGACGAAAAGCATGACCAAAAACACGACAAACACAACCAAGAACATCACAACCAACACGACATCAAGATAAAATCAGAAAATTTACCACAAATTAAAAACAAACAACCTAAACAAAAAAATCAACTAACTTATGATGAATATGCAGTAGCAGCAGAGCCTACACAAAAAAAGAGCACTTTGTCATATGGATTTAAAATAGCGAGTTTAATTTTTATGTTGTTCTCTGGAGTTATGTTGTTTGATCTATTTATACAGATATTAGACAATAGATTTATTTATGGAAGAGATTTATTATTATCATATGTCACAGTAGGGATTTTGTTTGGGCTTAGTTTAGTCTGTAATTATGCTGCGATTAAAAAAACTCACCCATACGGAAAGATAGTATCCAACAAAAGTATACTAATCAGGGTATTTATAGCGATTATATCTTTTATAGGCGGTACAATATCGGATAAAACATATATAGAGGCGTTTTGTCTTACAATCGGGATAATGGTATTTTTATATATTATAAGAGATTGCCTTTTTAGACGAGGGGAATAAAGATTATTATTGTCGGGACTTTTTAAGTGGTTCATTTTAATTTAAATTTATATTGATTTTCATTGTACTATCGTTCTGGTCTATTTATTTTGGAAAAAACGCCTATTTTACATAAAATCATTATATAATAATAGTAAGTAAACTGACTTTTGTGAGGGGGCGTAGTATGTGGTTTAGAAGAAGAAAAATAAAAAGCAAGCAACCATCAGAAATCAGCAAACAAGATATAGAAGAAAAGAAAATTGTCGAGGCTAAATTAGCCAAGGAAATTAGACAACATTATATAAGTATTTCAAATGCGACAACTGTTATTTGTTATAATATAAATTGGAATAATAAGAATCTAGAAAAATTTTGGAAAAAATATCGCCAAAACCCCGAGTTTTTATCTCTAAGGGGGCTTGATATTGTGATTTCAATGTATAAATTGGCGGGGGACGTAAATAGTTATTTCGATTTACATAAAAAAGTATTTAAACGCGATGTAGTAGAAAAAATTTCAAAAAGGCATTTTTACCAAGACGCAGTAGACAAGATTATGACAAATTACGATAATTCATGCAATCAGATTATTAAAAAAAATCATGGATTTGAAGGTAATTCATATTTTGAAAAGGCACAAGGATGTGGATTTATCCAGCTTTATAATAATTTTAGAAATAGAGATTGGGATTATTTTGTATTTAATCTTGTATTTAATATATACAAATACGACGTGGAAAGTTTTAATAGAAGTGGGTTGAATTTTTCACAAAGCGAACTAAAACAACTCTACAAAGAATCTGGGGATGAATTGCTGTTTTTTACGGTGCAATATGGCTATGCATTTTTGTTTATGTCGTATATCTTAATGCTTAGAAAATACGAGGTGTTTATCCAAAATGATATAGTCTTGTTGGTCTTAGAGCAGATAAAAAGTGATAATGATGACAAAATGGATATTTTTCAAGAATTTTACCTTCTATACAGCAGTTTATATAGAAGTGCATATGATGAGGAGTATTCTTATGATGAAATAGCTACATTTATTATTAAACAAGAAAATATAGAGAAAAGAGATATGTTTTTAGATTGTGATTATTATAAAGAAGATTTAAATGATTTTAAAAAGGACAAAAACTTTAAAAAAATGCTATTTAATATAGATAAAGTCGAGTTTTTCAATAAACACTCTAAAAAAGATCCTTATATAAAAGAAAACAGAGATTATTTTTATAATGAGTTGTTCGACTATCTTATGATAAAATGCATGGACTATCTAGATGATGATGAGTTTTTGAAGATTTTGTTTTGTAAAGAAGCCTATATAGATAAGTTCTTGAGATTTGGATTATTTTAAATAACCTCCATTTTATGGTATTATAGAAAATGATATAAACAAAGTTTAGAAAAACTTAACAAGTATAAGTTTAAAAAGACTAAATAAGTATAAGTTTAGAAAATCTGAATAAGTTTATAAAAGGAAACAATACTATTATTAATGACAAGTGAAATATAAAGGTGGAGGTATTATTTATGAAAAGGATAATTATCGTACTTGGAGTAGTTTTATGTTTATTTATAAATGGATGTATCGATAAGGACAAGCAAAACTCTTCAGACGACAACAGTGATGCAATCGAAAATATAGACGAAAATTATCTAGACGAAGACAATGACGACATAAACGACAAAGACGACGACGGATACGAAGATGAAGACGAAGACGACGGGGCAAGTGATGCCGAAGACCAAGAAAACGAGAAAGATAACGCAGATTTTTAAATTTTAAAAAAATTTACAAAATGTGTTTAAAAAGTGAAAACATGTCTACAATAAAAATATACTTATTTATATACAATGCATAAACTTTAATCCAAAAAACCCATAATAAAATTAATTAAAGACATTTTGTTCCTTGTTTGTTGCAATGGCCGTTCGGAAGGTCATATAATAAGCCCATAATTATTATGCATAATCAAGGAGCAAGAGATTCCAATCTTGCTATTTGCCAATCGGACTTTACATACATAACTCTCGGTTCGATTGGCACTTTTTTTTTACAACAATTTATTTTCACAAATTATTAAAGTAATTTATTGAAAATTACGAAAAATATACCTACAATATAATTAATAAGTAGATTTTTAAGGGGATGATAATATGGAGTTTTATAGAAGAAAGTCACTACTTAAAAAGACTCTTAAAGAAACTGGCTTATTTTCAGCATTTGACGTTTTACAAGACGACAGCAAGATGTTGAGACTAAGTTTAAAACCATCAGTTAGAATGTTTGCTGGGGACTTTTATGAAGTATCCATATCAATACCGAATTCTAGTTGTTATAATTCAATAAATTATGTTATTGCAAAATTAGAAGACAACAAAAAGAAAAATTTAGTGCTTAGATTATTGCATAAATACAACAACGACAGCTTAGTTATAAAATACTACATTACACCACAAAATTTTATAACGGCGAAAATAGCATATATCGGATCAGGCAATAACTTTAGTGGATACGAATTTATCGAACTATTGCAAGATGGTTTGGGAATTGTATCAAATGTCAAAGATGATATAATGGACATCTTATAAGTTTTATATTATTTTTTATTTAGGGGGCGAGATTATGAATTTTGCTGAGAAAAAACCGATATTAATCCACGAGTTGCAAGAGTCGAGAACTTTAAATAGATTTGAAATAATAGAAAATAACGAAAACAGACTATGTCTTTATACACTACAAGATGTATATGGGATGAAATATCCTTGTGAAATTAGACTATTTATGATTTCTGACAATCCGTTTACAGTCGTCACTTATAGATTTATGAAGGGGAAAAACTCAGATTATCCGATTGAATTATTGGAATTTCTAAACGAATACAACGAAAAATACGAAGCATTTAAATTTTATATAAATAGCGAAAATGTAGTTGTGGGCGAACTTGTATATGCTCATGGAGAAGATACATTCGACAGCGAAGAATTAGTAGAGCAGATAAAATATGGAATCGAATGTGTGAGTTTTGTGCACCAAGATATGCTTAGAAGATTTTTATAATCAAGATAAACTACAATCAAAGTAATAAACCTCCTTATTTTATCATATATAAACATAAGGAGGTGGGCGATTGTGAAAGAAGTGGGGATTGAGCGCTTTGTCGAAACACTCGAAAATAAGGAATTATATCGAACTGATTTGAATCGTCCAGGCAGAGAATGTACAGTGATGTATCATTCGAGAGATAACCCAATACACTTGGTCCTGGATTGTAACGTTATTATGAGATTTGGTGACAAAATTTTGTTGTTATCCAAAGACGCAAACAGCACGAGCAAAATTGGGTTTAGAGCCATAAGGACATTTAAGATTGGATCAGAAGAAGAAGACGATAACGAGACGAAATACTATGATTTTGAAATAGAATTAAAAAACGGAGATTATATAGAATTTAGTTTTATTGAAGAATAAAGTTTAAATAAAAAGGCGTGAGGGATCACGCCTTTTGCTATTGTAAAATTTGGGGGATTGTGATTCTATTTAACGAGTTTGTGATAAGGAATTTAAGTGTTTATAAAAAACTTCCTTGTTCTAGTTTTGGGGAGTAGCCGTAGTCTTTTTGCAGTTCTGATTTTCCTTGGGTGAAAAATCTCTTTCTATCGCTGTCAAAGTGTAGTTTTAGTTTTTTCTTTATTATGCCTGTGATTCTGTTTTTTAGAAGGAGGATGTAGGTTTCGGGCTCGCTGTTTTCGCGAGTCGCTTTAAATACGTAGTCCGCCAAGTTTGGGATTTCGCTTGCTCCTGATATTTCAAAAACGTGTGGCTCACGATTTAAAAGTGAGCTTTTTTTGGAGTGGGCGACTAGGATTATGACGAGGTCGTATTTTTTTGCAAGGTTTTTTAGTGATTTTACGGCGATAATTTGTTTTTCGTATTTGTCAGAACCGCTACATTCTAGCGTCATCAAGTTGTCTAATATAAACAGTTTTACATTTTTCTTAATTGCAGCGTACTCAATGGCATTTACTAAATTTATCTCGTCGGCTGTGGCGTCTTTTGAATAGTAAAACAGCCTGTCTTTTGCCCAATTTAAAATTTCCTCGCGACCTTCTGGCGTAACTTTTGTATATCTTCCAAAAGAATTAATACAAGATGAAAGGTGGTTTGGATTTGCGACAGTTTTACAAAACCAATCCAACGACATCTGGTAAGAAAGTTCACCAGAATATAAAAATCCATTAAAGCCCAAACTCATAGCATTAGACAAAATCTGATTTAAAAATGTACTTTTTCCAGAGCCGGGATTACCTGTCAAAACAGTCAGCGTACCGAAGTTTAGCCCGCCGCCGGTCGCCGAATCAATCGCAGAAAATCCAGTTTGGATACTTCCCACATCATCAACTTGAGGGGCAATAGTTGACACATCTATAATCAAATCCTCTACATTTCCACTGTCAAAAAGTGTCGCTTTTAAGTCGTCAGAAAACTGTAGAAGGTCTTTGCTGTCTAGCTTTTTGATGTCCTTTGTAGTGTTTGAAAGCAGGTCCTTTATGCTGCGTTTTGTCGCCAAATCCTTGACAATTTTCATGTGAAACGATACATTGTCAGAAACTGAAATGAGAGCAGTCAGCCCAGCAAGATAAGAAATTCCACCTGCCTTTTCGAGCATGTCGTTTTTTTCAAGCTCAGACCTCAAAGTCACCGGATCGATTCCGATATTAGTGTCGTATAGCTTTTTCATATATGTGTAGATGATTGAATGTTGAGTGTAGAAAAAGTCGTCCGCGCACAAGTTGACCCTGTTGCCCTCGATAATTACATCATTTTCTAAAAATACACAGCTCAAAATATTTCTTTCCGCATCTAAGTCATATAAATTCATAAAAATCACCTCGATTTTAAATTTACTACATATCTTCAAACTCGCTTAAGTCCGAGCTTGAATACTGATTTAACTGTTTTGAAGATAAACTTTGTTTTGAATATAGACTGCATTGTGAAAGCAGGTTTTTCTTTGAAGTTTCAAAGTTTTTTCTAGCTAGAACTTTTTCATAACAATCCCTGAAATACCAAGGGTTTAAAATATGAGTACCCCAAAATCCATTTTCTAGATAAATCCACTTGATAAGCTCCGTAACCTCTTGGAAGTTTCGGTTGTCTTTGTTTAAAATAATATCAAACGCCTTTGACCAATCGTTAAAATTAGGCTCTTTGAACGTTGGGTTGTTTTTCTTTATAAGAGTCCACATAAGCTCAGAAAGTAAAAATTCAGCACTCACGTCATCTTTGTACTGTGATGTGATAGATTTATTTGATAGATTAATTATTTGGTCAGACTCTAAAGACGAAGGTGATTGTTCTAAAGACGAAGGTGATTGCTCAAAAGATGTAGGTAATTGTTTTAAAGATGAAGGTGATTGTTTTAAAGATGAAGGTGATTGTTTTAAAGACAAAGGTGACGACTCAAAAGATGTAGGTGATTGTTCTAAAGACGAAGGTGATGACTCAAAAGATGTAGGTGTTTGTTTTAAAGACGAAGGTGACGACTCAGAAGATGTAGGCAATTGTTCTAAAGACGAAGATGATAATTCAGAAGATGTAGAACTATTATTTAAAGATAAGTTTTCTTCATCTAAATTATTTAAATTATTGACTTTATCAAAAGGCTCAGCACTTTTTTCATATGCGTCAATATCTGACATTATAGAAGATATTTCGTCTTTTGTTAAACTAGATTTTTTCTTAGTTTTCTTAGATGATTTAGAGTGTGAAAGACTTTGTGTAGATATAAGTTTTATAAAATTTTCTCCAAGTGTATAGTAAGTATAACTGCCATTTTCTTTTAATAAGACTCTTTTCAAAACGCCACATTCGCATATTTTTCTAAGTCTTCTATAAAAAGCATTTGTCTGCATACTTAAAATTGGAAGTTCGTCAGTTAGTTTTTTGTGGCGAATCCAGTAGTATTTTTCGCCATTTATAAACTCTGTGCGCATATTTCCAGAGTCTTTAAAATCTACAAACCATCTAAGTATTATCAAATCCAAAGCATCAAGACCAAGATCTTTTGCAACTTTTTGAGAAAATCCTTCTATTGTGTACTTCATAATAAAACCTCCTAAAAAAAATTTTAAAAAATATGTATAACATAAAATAATAATGTCCATAATGTAGTTAGATAAATAACCAACTCTTTTGAAACTTCAAAAGAGACAGTACTCATGAGAGCAGGTACTCATTGTTTTTCATCAATTATTCATTTGTATCACTTAAAATATTAATGATATAATTTAAAAAGTCATTAATAAAGCTGGACTTTCTGGTTTGCTCTCAAGTTAAATCACAACATACATACACATCATGCTGGAAGGTCCAGTTTATTACTTTTATAATATAATAGTAAATAAAAATAATATAAAAAATCCAACAAACTACTTGAAAAAAATATTTTTTTTTAAGTTTGACAAAAACAGTAAAAAATTTTTATTTTTTTGTATAATTATATATTATAAGAAAGTTAGAAATCCAAAAATGGTTTTTTATATAGTTATAATACTTCATATATATAACTAGTAAGAAGTTTTAAAAAATATAATATAGAGCTAATACTTTTCATATAGGGATTTCGCTTTTAAATTATAATAAAGGAGGGATGATAAGTAGAAAGTTTAAGATATCAGTATTATACAAGCACAATAAAAAAATTAAAGAAAAGGGGAGGAAATTATGAAAAAAAATTATGAAGTTGATGAAAGATATCTTAAAGTAGTTCCAATAAACCTACACTCTTTTGTAAAAATAGTTGGAATCGAATGTTATGAAAAGATAGTAGAAGAGTATGGTGGGGGAGGAATATATATTCCATCTCAGAAAAAACACGATATATCAAAAAAGAATAGAGCGATATATGAAGATTATAGGGATAAAAATATGAACTATAGAGATCTTCGTAAAAAATATAAACTTAGTGAAACGACAATAAGAAAAATAATCGACAAATGTTTAAAAGAGGATTATAAAAATAAAAAGTAAGATAATATAATAAGATGCAAGAATGATGAATAATATAGTCAAAGGCCCATAACTAGATTGAAATTTAGATTTAGTTATGGGCTTTTAAAAGTGTGTGGAATTAATATTGAAATTTTTTGGCGAATTTGATAATCTTTATTATATTAAGATTAATTATACTGATTTTAATATCAACATAAGATGTTTTTAAATTATATTTAACTTATAAGTAATTTATAATTAACCGTAACATGTGATGTATGAAAAGCTGGAGAGTATTTTGACTTTCTGGCTTTTTTGTTATTTTTTCCAATCGAAAAAATTTGTTTTGACTTGGGTTGGTGATGTTGCAAGGGCTTGAGGGTGTTTTTTGATTTTTTTATGGCATTGGGGGTTTGGTTGGAAATAATTCTTAGAAATGTTGGTATTTGGGCAAGTGTGTGATATTATATAAATGTAGAATGTGTAAAATAGGGTGGTTTAACAGTAACATATGATGTATTTAAATTTCTTTATTGCAAAGCAAATTTTGGGCTAGAAAATAGTTTAACAGTAACATATGATG
>NZ_CABQXJ010000049.1:0-23427 GCF_902468165.1 uncultured Intestinibacter sp. | reverse complement strand
AAATTAAAGTATATATAATATTAGATTTAATATTTATAATACCAAAAACAACTTATTTTTATACTTAATATACCAATATCCTTAAACGGTTTATTTTTATTTCATTGTTAAAACTATCATAATTATGTAAAAAAAATATTTCATCCAAAAATATTAAATAATATTATTATATGGATGAAATATTATAAATTATATGTTGATAATAGTTTTTAGAGTTTAACTATTTTACGTGCTATATTTTAATATTTTCTATAAATATATTAAAAGCCTAAATCTTCTCCCACAACTACTATTTTTATCTTTGAAACAGGTCTACTTATTCTAGTTATAACAACTTGAGTGCATATACTTTCAGTAGACTTGCAATTAGCACAAGACCCTTTTAAATAACAAGGAGTTTTTAAATCGTTAAAACGTTGAATATTTATTGGCGCTGCTATATTTCTAGCTCTGCTTATAGCATCATCAAGTGTTTTACAGACCTTATTAACTCCAACTATCATAACTACACTCTTTGGACCGTAGCACAAAGCAGCAACACGGTTTCCGTTACCATCTATGTTTACAAGTACGCCATCTTCAGTCATAGAATTAGTACTCATTAAAAAAGTATCACATAAAAGAGATTGTCTCATTAAGTGAACACGTTCTTCTGGAGATTTTGCACTATCTCTATCTATAACTTGGCGGTTTTCTTTTACATAATTTAAAAGGCCTATTTCATCTATTGAAACAGAACCACCCCATGATACAACATCATCTTCTGGAATTAATTCGATAGCTTTTTTTAAAGCATCTTCTTTTGTTTGACAATAATAAGCATCGAAATGTCTTTTTTGAAGATTTTCTACTACTTTAGCTCCTAATAAATCATATCTAATCTCTTTTGATTTATTTCTTTCCATTTTTAATCCCCTCCAATTTTGTTTTAAAAATATTGAAATTAAGACTTTTTTGTCTTTTACTTGTATGGTATTATTTTAGCATAATTATTAGAAATATGTATAAATATGTTAATATATTTGTAGATATATAAGAAATAATAAGATTATATAAAGGTTGTGATTTTAATTGGATTTTAATATAAATAAACTTGATATAGATAAATTAAGAAATATAATTTCCTATTATAAAAAGAATGTAAAAAATATTTCGCTAGATGAAATCTATAAAATAGAGACAATAAAAACATTTCAACAAAATTGGGATATAAACGCAAAAGATTTTTATGAAATGATTTCGAATTCATTTTCAAAGAGTAAAAACTTATTGGCGTCTCGAAATTATTTTCCTAAGAATATGATTTTATACTTTGCACAAAAAGATCCAGAGATGGTAAGAGAGATGTTCGTAAATTTATTTAATGAAACGATAAGTTTATCTAGAAGAATAGATTCTTTTAGGGATTCATCTGATATGCTTTTAAAACAATATGGAAATGAGAATATGAGCAATCATTATCAATACTTAAATGCTATAAGCACATATTTATTCTTTAGATTTCCCGAAAAATACTGTATTTATAAAGAAGGTAAATTTAAAGCTTTTGCAAGTAAAATAGGATATGATAATATCCCTAAAAGAGGAAGTTTTGAAATTTTAGAAGCTTATTACAATATGTGTGATTTGGTTTTAGAAGTTGTTAAAAGTGATGAAGAGTTAGTACAAAGGGCATTTAGTAGATTTAATGGTTTAAATTTTGGTGATAATGGTCTACATCTAATTGTAGAGGAGATTATATATATTGGCAGTAGACTGAATTTAGATTTTGAATCTGAAGAAGAAATGAACGATATAGATGATTCCAATTTAGATTTAATAAAAGAAAATTATAGAGAATATGAAAAAAATCAAGAAAAAGATGTAATAAAAGAATGTGATGAGATTTATACAAAACAAGATTTTTTAGATGAAGTTTATATAACAGAAAAGGATTATAATTTCTTAGTTCGACTTTTAGATAGAAAGAAAAATATTATACTTACTGGAGCGCCTGGAATAGGAAAGACATTTTTATCTAAACGCTTGGCATATTCTATTTTAGAACAAAAAGCTGATGATAAGATAGAATTTGTTCAATTTCATCAAAATTACTCATACGAAGATTTTATAATGGGATATAAACCAAGTAAAGAAGGATTTGCACTTAAATACGGTGTATTTTATAATTTCTGTAAAAAAGCAGAACAAAATCCAAATGATAAATATTTCTTTATTATAGACGAGATCAATAGAGGAAATTTGAGCAAGATATTTGGAGAATTAATGATGCTTATAGAAAATAATTATAGAGCTCAAACTATCAAGTTAGCATATGGTGACGAGAAATTTAGTGTTCCTAAAAATATCTATATAATCGGGATTATGAATACTGCAGATAGAGGTATTGCCATGATAGATTATGCACTTAGACGTAGATTTAGTTTCTTTGATTTGAAACCAGCTTTTGAAAATGAAAGATTTATGGATTATATCAAAAGTTTTAAAAGCGAAAGAATTATAAATTTAGTTGAAAAAATTAAAATATTAAATAAAGAAATAAAAGAAGATTTTTCATTGGGTGAAGGATTCTGTATAGGTCATAGTTACTTTTTTAGCGATGAAATATCTAAAGAATGTAGTTTAGATGAAATAGATATGTATATTGAAGAAGTTATTGAGTTTGATATAATACCACTTTTAAAAGAGTACTGGTTTGATGATTATGATAAGCTTGAAAAATGGGAAAAAATATTGAGAGATATAGTTAATTAGATGGTGGTAGCATGATAAAAGACAAAAGTATTTTTATAAAAAACATATATTATATGCTGTCATATGTATATACTCATTTAATACAAAAAGACTACAAAGATATAGATGTTGAAGTGTTTGACAATATAGGAGATATATTAGCAGTTATTTTGTATAAAATTGTTTCGAAACAAGTTAAACGAGGTCTTATAAAAGAATATAAAGCTGAAGAAGACGAATTATCAGTATTGACTGGGAAAATAAATATAGAGAAATCTATAAAGTTAAAGGCAAACAATAAAAACAAACTTTATTGTGAGTTTGATAAATTATCTATGGATAATTATCTAAACAGTATAATTAAGACTGCAATGTATGTTTTAGTACTATCAAAAGATATATCATCTCAAAATAAAAAGAATCTTAAAAAGTTAGTGCTTTTATTTTCTAATGTAAATACTTTAGAAGTAAATGAAATAAGATGGAATGATATAAAATACAACAGACATAACGCAAATTATAGTGGAATAATAAATATATGTTATTTGATTCTAAATGATTTGCTTATGACAACAGAAGATGGAGAGTATAAGGTTGCGGAATCTTTAAGTGAAAAGAAAATGTGCAGTATATATGAAAAATTTGTACTTTCTTATTATCAAAAACACTATCCAAGTTTAAGACCAAAAGCATCTAAAATAAAGTGGAACTTAGACAATGAACTAGATAAATTTTTGCCAGAGATGAAAAGTGATATAACACTAACATATGGTGAAAATATTTTGATTATAGACACAAAATACTATTCACAATCTATGCAGAAAATAGAACTATATAACAGCAAAACAATACACTCAAATAATTTATATCAGATATTCACTTATGTAAAAAATAAGGATATAAATAAAAATGGAAAAGTATCGGGAATGCTTTTGTATGCAAAAACTAATGAAGATATAATACCAAATAGTGAATATATAATGAGCGGAAATAAGATAATGGTGAGAACTTTAGATTTAAATAAGGACTTTAAGTTTATAGCACAAAGTTTAAATAAAATAGCATCTGATTTAATAAATTCATAATAGTTATAACAGAATAAAAAATATCTCAAAAGTAATCAGAAATTATAATTTAATAATTCTATGGTAAAAAATGGGTTGAAAATACTATAAAAAATGTATATAAATTATAATAAAAGACTTGGGGGAGAGATTATGAGTTCACTGATTACTATAGACTGGGATTATTTTATGAATTATATGAATCATTGGAATGGCTCATATATAGAAAATGACAATAATATAAATAAGCATTGGTATAAAAAATACTATGAAGAAAAGAGAGGGGGAATAGATATTACAAAGAGTATGAATGTAGGAGATGAGGTGGATAATTTTTGGCCAATATTAAAGAAAAACGTAGATTTTAAAAAAGATACAAAAGTTCTGCTCACCGAATCACATTTAGCAGCATATAAAATTGCGATTGACAACAAAGTTGATTCAGTTATTTCGTTTGATTCACATTCTGACCTTGGATATCAAGGTCTTGATTCATTTAAGTTTGAAGTAAATTGCGCAGATTGGCTTGGAAAATTACTTTATGAAGGCAAAATAAAAGAAGCCAATATAGTTTATGGACCTTATGCAAATGAACATAGTGACCAATTTAAAGAAATAAACGAAGCTTATAATATAAATTATTTGTGCTTGAAAGAAGTAAAATGTGAAGAACCTTGCAAAATAATACATATATGCCGTTCTGGGTGTTGGAGTGCACCATGGTTAGACAACAAATTCAAAGCATTTGTATTTGAATCAGGATTTGAATTCGAAAATATAGATATAAAAGAAAGACATTGGAATCCTGAAAGTATAAGTCTAGCAGATCAAATCGACTATATGCTGTATGGCTAAAATTTATAGAAATATTATATAAAGTAGGACTGTCAAGATGACAGCCCTTATTTTTGTATGAAAATAATTAAATTATAGGAATTCTTTTTATAAAAATAGTTATGCTACAAAAATGTAACATTAATGAAATATACATCAATATCTTAAAAATTGAAAACTGCCTATAATAATAAATATAAGATACGATGAATTTAGGAGGAATAAATATGAAAAATATTTTAAGGGTTGAAAAAATAGAAAAATACTATGGAAATAAAGGAAATATAACAAAAGCCATTGATAATATAAGTTTTAAAGTTGGAGAAGGGGAATTTGTTGGAATTATGGGACCGAGTGGTAGTGGTAAAACAACACTTCTTAACTGTATTTCAACAATAGATAAAGTTACAACAGGAAATATAATTATAAATGATCAAGATATAACAAGATTAAAATCAAAAAAACTAGATAAATTTAGACAAAATGAGTTAGGATTTATATTCCAAGATTTTAACTTACTAGATACATTAACTGCATATGAAAATATAGCATTAGCACTTACTATAAAAGGTGAAAAAACTTCTAAAGTAGATTCAAAAATAAAAGAAGTAGCAAAATATCTAGAAATAGAAAAAGTACTAGATAAATATCCTTATCAGATGTCAGGGGGGCAAAAACAAAGGGTTGCATCTGCAAGAGCTATAGTTACAGAACCATCACTAATACTTGCTGATGAGCCAACAGGAGCTCTTGATTCAAAATCAGCTAGATTATTGTTAGAAAGATTAGAAAGCTTAAATGAAGAGCTTAGCGCGACTATACTTATGGTAACTCACGATGCGTTTACAGCAAGTTATGCTCATAGAATCTTATTTATAAAAGATGGAAAAATATTTACAGAATTAGTTAGAGGAAATGATTCGAGAAAAGAATTTTTTAATAGAATAATGGAAGTAATTACGATGTTAGGAGGAGATGATAATAATGTATTCTAAGATAGCATTTAAAAATGTAAAGAAAAGTTTTAAAGATTATACGATATATTTCTTTACTTTGATGTTAGCAGTATGCATATTTTATACTTTTAACTCAATAGAATCACAAAAAGCAATGTCAGAGCTTACTTCTTCAGGAGAAAGTTATGTGGAGATACTTTCAAAAGTAATATCTTATGTATCTGTATTTATAGCATTTATTTTAGGAAGTCTTATACTTTATGCAAATAACTTTTTAGTAAAAAAGAGAAATAAAGAACTTGGAATTTATATGACTTTAGGAATGTCAAAAAATAAAATATCTAAAATACTAATATTAGAGACAATAATAGTGGGGATACTTTCACTTATAAGTGGTTTAATATTAGGATTAATATTTTCACAAGGATTGTCAATACTAGTTGTAAAATTATTCGGTTTAAAAATGTCGACTTATTCTTTTGTAATATCAGGAAAAGCAATGATAAAGACAGTTTTATACTTTGGAATAATGTTCTTATTAGTTATGATATTTAACTCTTTTGTAATTTCAAAATATAAGATAATAGATTTGTTAACAGTAGGAAGAAAAACAGAAGAAGTTAAATTCAAAAGCAATATAGTATATTTAATTACATTTATATTATGTGTTATTTCACTAGTTACAGCTTATAAATTAATTTTAGAAGTTGGATTACTAGGAATAAAAGATAAAAAATTCTTAATATCAATATTACTTGGAGTAGTAGGTACATTTTTATTTTTCTTCTCTTTATCAGGATTTATTTTATATATAGTTAAGAAAAATAAAAAAATATACTTTAAAGGCTTAAATATATTTATAGTAAAACAAATAAACAGCAAGGTAAATACAAACTTTATTTCTATGTCAGTTATATGCCTTATGTTATTTATGACAATAGGCATGTTATCTACAGGATTTAGTTTTAAAAATGCAATAGAATCGGGACTAAAAGATTCAACAACATATGATGCAAGTGCAAATCTTTATATAGATGAAGGTGAAAAAGCAAATGATATACAAAAATCACTTGAATATATAGGTGTAAAGTTTAATAAAGAAGATAAAGTAGTTTATTATGATTTATATACAGATAATAAAACAATATCAGAAGCATTAAATTTAAATGCAAATATGAGAAGTCTAATGAATTATATGAAACTTTCTGATTACAATAAAATTAGAGCATTGGATAATCAAAATGCCATAGAATTAAATAAATATGAAGTATTAATAACATCAAATTATGCTAATACATTAGAAGCTATACAAAATTATGTAAAAAATAATGACAGTATAAAAATAGAAAATAAATCTTATAAAATAAAAGATAAGAAAGTTATAGAAGAAAACTTAAAAACAGATTTCATGAAAGATAATATGATCACAGTAATAGTTAACGATGATGTATGTGACAATATGACTTTAATTTCAAGCAATGTAAATGTAAACTTTGTTGGAGAGGGAAGAGAAAAAAGAGAATCTGATTTCACTAATAAAATATATTCATATAAAACTACTGATACAGATTATGATAAAATAGGATTTGTACTTGGTGCAAGTAGAACTGAGATTTATGAATCAAATAAAGGAATGACAACAATAGTATTATTTATAGGTATTTATATAGGAATAGTGTTTTTAATAAGCAGTATGGCAGTGCTTGCACTTCAACAATTAAGTGAAGCTAGTGATAGTATAGATAGATATAAATCATTAAAAAGATTTGGAGCAAGTGAAAAAGATATAAATAAAACAATATTTATACAAACTTTAGTATATTTCAGTCTTCCAGTTATATTAGCTTTTATACACTCAGTTATTGGAATAAAAGTTGCAAATGATTTTGTATCTGTTTACAACAAACCGGATATAATGGGATCTTCACTTATAACAGCGGGAATATTTATGATAGTATATATTATATACTTCTATATAACTTATAGTGGATATAAAAATATAGTTAAAAATAAAATCCATATAAAGTAGTTTATCTACTTTATATGGATTTTTCCGATGATTGGAGGGTAATATGCAACAAATAATTATTGTAGAAGATGATCAAATAATAAGAGAAGAGCTACAAATATTTTTAAGTAAATATGGATATGAGATAAAAGCACCTACAGAATTTAATAATATAGTAGATTATATATTAAAACAAAATGCAGACTTAATTTTATTAGATATAAATCTACCAATTTTTGATGGGTATTATATATGTAGGGAAATTAGGAAAACATCTGAAGTACCTATAATAGTAGTTACAAGTAGAGATAGTGAAGTAGATGAACTTATGAGTATGAATTTGGGAGCAGATGATTTTGTAACAAAACCATATAATACTCAAATATTACTCGCAAGAATTGCTGCTTTATTAAAAAGAAGTGGTATGAATTCAAACTCAAATATCATACTAACTTATAAAGATTTTAAGTTAAACTTATCTAATGCTACTGTAATTTATAATGATAAAAATATAGAGTTAACAAAAAATGAGGTAAAAATACTTTCTTATTTAATAAATCATAAAGGGGAAATTGTGTCTAGAGAGATTTTGATGGAGCATCTATGGAATTCGGATTTTTTTGTAGATGACAGTACCTTGACAGTAAACATAACGAGACTTAGAAAAAAACTAGATGAAATAGGAATAAAAAATGTTATAGAAACTAGAAGAGGGCTAGGGTATATAATGCGATGAGAATAGCTGATTATTTAAAAGATAAAGGAATTTTTTTAACTCTAAATTTAATGATATTTATTGTAGTATCGATTTTTATGTATATTGCAGATATAAGTTTTATGATGATTTTATTTATTTTCTGTATATGGTTTTTGCCGTTGTTTACTTATATTTTTATAGAGTACATAAAGTATAAAAAATATTTTAATGATATGGAAAGTATATTAGAGAGTTTAGATAAAAAGTATTTATTGCCTGAAGTTATGGAAGAAGCCAATTTTTTAATTGCAGAGCAAATAAACGATATATTAAAAGAAGTAAGCCGAGATATGCATGAGCATATTAAGTATTATGAAGATATGCAAAAAGAATATAGAGAATATATAGAGGTGTGGATTCATGAAATAAAAACTCCGATAGCATCTAGTAAATTAGTGATAGAAAACAACTACAATAATGATATTGTTAGAAAAATAGATACTCAAATTAATAAGATAGACAACTTTGTAGAACAAGTACTTTATTACTCACGAAGTAATGAAGTGGGCAAAGATTATATTATAAAAAAAGTAGAACTAGAGCCATTAGTAAAAAAAGTAATCAAGAGAAATCAACGTGATTTTATAAGTAAAAGAATAAGTTTGGAACTTAAAGATTTAGAGCAAGTAGTTTATAGTGACTCAAAATGGATAGAATTTATTTTAAATCAGATAATAGTAAATGCCATAAAATATTCAAAAGGAAATAATGATAAAATAGAGATAGAAAGCCAAAAACAAAATAATTCAATAATAATTTCTATAAAAGATTATGGTGTTGGCATAAATGAAAAAGATATTGGCAGAGTATTTGAAAAAGGATTTACTGGAGAAAATGGAAGAAAATTCGGAAAGAGCACGGGTATAGGCCTTTATCTATGCAAGAAACTATGTGAAAAATTAGGGCTTGGATTGTATATAGATTCAAAAGAGAATTATGGAACAAAGGTGAATATTATATTCCCAACAACAGAAAATATAACAGAATGATATTAGATTTTTGAAAAAACAAAGAAGTGTATAGATAAAAATCTCTGACTTTATAAGGTCAGAGATTTTTTAGCTTAGTTTAAAAATAATGTATTAAAATATTTATTATATAAATCATATAAATTTTTAATATCATGTTTGTCTTTTGAATTATTTTTATCTGTATTTAATTTAATTGCATATTTAATATTTAAGTTTTGTGCTAAGTTTAAGTTTTCTTGTGAATCTGAAATAAAGATACAGTTTTCGATATCGATTGGAGTTTCATAAAAATCATAGATTGAATCATTTTTTAACTCTATCCATGGGATATTTAGATTTTTCAACATGTTTATTATGAAATTATATCCATCTATGTTTTTTATATTATTATTTAAATTAAATATTATTCCCTTCATGTAAAATACCTCCATAAAATTTATTTTTGATGTGTATGCATAAAAAAAATTTAATAAGTTAACTCTATTCATGTATTTTTAAAATTATAAATCGCGATTTCTTTACTATAAAATAATAATATCGCTATAAAAAACTTGGTTCAATAATAATAAAGACGTATACTATAATAAAAGCGACAAAATAAAAAAGGGAAAATATTATGGAACAACAAATTATAGAGATTATAGTAGATGAAAATAACCAACAATTAGAATTGTTTGGGACACCTATGTTTCCATGCAAGGCGTGTTATTCTGATGTAAATAAATTTGTGACAGGTGATATTTCATGGCATTGGCATGAAGAAATAGAGGTAATAAGAGTGAAAAGTGGGAGTATTCACTTATACTTAGATAATAGTGATTTTGTACTAAATGAAGGTGATGGTGTTTTTATAAATTCAAATATACTTCATTATATTAGAGCAGGAACAAGTGAAGAATGTATATTAAACTCACTTGTTTTTAATAAAAACTTGATTTCTGGAGGAGTACAAAGTGTATTTGAGCAAAATTTTGTAAATCCAATTGTTGAAAACAAGAATTTAAGTGGAATTGCTTTTTATAAAAATACTTCTTGGGGAGAAGAAGCATCAGCTTGTATAAAAAATGCCTTTTCACAATTTGAAAAATCTGAATTTGGATATGAGATTCTTGTAAGGGAGTATTTATCTCATATGTGGTATATTATGCTCAAAAATATACAAGATTTAAATAAAAATAATAGAAATGATCTAAACTCAGAAAGAATAAAAAATATACTTTCATTTGTACATAAAAATTATAATAAACAAATAACATTAAATAACATATCGAAAGTTGTAAATTTAAGTGAAAGAGAATGTTTAAGATGTTTTAAAAATACACTTGGAATATCACCAATTCAATATATTTTAAAATATAAAGTATCTATAGCAGCTAAGATGTTAAGAGAAAATAAGGATCCTATTACGATTATAAGTGATGCTGTGGGATTTGATAGTCCAAGCTATTTTTCGAAAAATTTCAAGCGATTTATAGGAATTACACCAACTCAATATAGAAATAAAAGTAAGTAAAATATTTATTAATGTAAAATTGATACAAAAATTTGAAAAAATTGCTATAATTTATATAGGAGGTGAGAATATGAGTGTAGTACCATATGTAGTACAACAAACAGGAAACGGGGAGAGAAGTTACGATATATTTTCTAGATTATTATGTGATAGAATTATATTCTTAGGAGAAGAAGTTACAGACGCTTCTGCAAGTGTTGTAATAGCACAACTTTTATTTTTAGAGGCAGAAGATCCAGACAAAGATATTTATCTTTATATAAACTCTCCAGGCGGTTCAGTAACCGCAGGATTTGCAATATACGATACAATGCAACATGTAAAATGTGATGTATCAACTATATGTATAGGGCTTGCAGCAAGCTTTGGATCATTTTTATTAGCAGGTGGAGCAAAAGGAAAGAGATTTGCACTTCCAAATTCTCAAATTATGATTCACCAACCTCTAATAGGTGGAAATGGTATACAAGGACAAGCTACAGATATAAAAATAGTAGCCGAAAATTTACTAAAAACTAAAGAAAGACTAAATAGAATTCTAGCTGAAAATACAGGTAAAAGCATAGAAGAAATATATAGAGACACAGATAGAGACAATTTTATGAGTGCTCAAGAAGCCCTAGATTATGGCTTAATCGATTCGATTATAACTAGAAGTGATTCTATAAAATAAATAGAAAAATTATAATCATGTCAGCATATACATATATAAATAATATATGTTGGAAGGCATGGCATGAAAAAATAATTGGATTAATAATTTGTCTAGCTTTAGTAGTAATCTTAAAAAATCCTATATCGATTGGCATGATGTATGTTGTCGATTTTATAGGAAATACTTTTAATATTACAACAGTAGAAGTTATAGACTTTCTAAATGAAATTTATTATTTGTAAATAAAATTTTATTACATAATAAAGTTGTTTAAAATTTACATAACGTAAAATAGGATTAATACTTAAACTAAAGTATTAATCCTATTTTGTTTTTATGAGTTAAGTATCTAATTTATAAATATAAAGCTTATTTGTGTCCAAATCAAATAGGGCAAATGTTATGTTATATGCTGCTCTATCATTTATGTTAGTGTCTGCCTCTTCTGGATAATTTTCAGCAAATCTATCTTTAAAATAATAAATTCCGTTTTTTGTTTTAGGAATATTGTAATCAGGTAAAGGTTCGTACACATAATAATTTCCATCTTTTTTTAACTCTCCGCCATATATAATGAGTTTTAAATCTTTTTGCAAAGGGGTTTTCTTCCACTTTTTATTTTTCTCTATATTTTTCAAAAATGAGTTTTTTTCATTTTTATCAAATTGTATAACTGCATATAAATCGCCATCTCCTAAGAATCCCCCGTGAGTATCTTTATAATCCAAGACTTTAGCGTTTTTAGGAATTTCTGTATCTATCATTTCACTATAGTTAACTGAATTATAAGGATCAAAATATTCTATTTTTAATATGAGAACACCAATTGCGACGCATATAAAAATAAATAATAAAATAAAAAATAATCCTAATTTTTTTACCCTAGACATTCTATAATTTACCCCCTTTTTAGTCCTATATTTTATAGATTAACAAGGTATTTTATGAATGTCAATATTTATTTATTGAAAAACAATAAATAAATATTTTAAAACGATAATGGAGAAGTGATGTGTGCAAGATAGATAAACAAAAACATAGAAATCTAATCAATAATAATTTAAAATATTAATAACTACTTAAAAATTTAAAAATAATATGGGGGATAATACTATGGAAAATAAAAAGGAAAACAGAGCATTTAATGAAATGTACATAGCTGCGAAAAAACGTCTTGAGGGAAAAAATCCAATAGAAATTGCAAAGAACTCAGGGGCAGAATTTGATGAAGAAAAATCAATTTTAAAAATCAAAAGTTTAGATGCTATATTTGAATTAGAATATCCAACTTACGATATGAAAGAAAAAAGAGATGACTGGCAGATACTAACTTTACTTCATTATCTAGATTTGGCAGATAATACACCGATTTTATCAAAACAAATTAAATTTGGAGAATTAAAAGACGGACTTATAAGAGGGGCAAGATTCGATAAAACTGTTGAAGCGGAACTAGAACGTTTTTTAAAAAATAAAGATGAAAAACAAGTTATAGAAGTTTTTAAATCTCTAGATGCAAAGTTTATCGATTCAAAAGCAGATTTAAGTGCTGTATTTTATATTTATCCATATTATCCAGTTACAATAAGCATATGGTTTGAAGATGAAGAATTTCCACCAACAGGCAAAATGTTTCTCGACAAAACTGCAGACCATTATCTTACAATAGAAGATGCAGTAGGAGTTGGCGAGCTTATGATAAAAATTATAAATGAAAGATATAAAAAATTATATTGTAAAAAATAGACAAAGTTATAAATATAAATAGTCTTGTTATATAAATTTGTTTGTGATATATTACAAAGGCAGTTAAGAAAGAAAGGAATTTTTAAAAATGACAGATATAAATGAATTTAATATAACAGACGAAGAACTTCGTGAAATAGAACAAATTACAGAATTAGCACAAGATTGCACAAATAACTTAATAGATTGTTTAGTAGATCCAGATACTGAAGAAAAAGTAGAGTTAGATGAAGAAGATAAAAAAGATATGTATAAATTTATTTTAGATAAAACTATGGAATATGTAGAAGAAAATAATTTACCAGATGATGAAGGTGATTTTGAGAAGTATATTGAGTTTATAATTTCTCATTTACAATAAATATAAATTATTTCTATAAAAAGAAAAACCTAGGTATTAACCTAGGTTTTCATGCGTTTAGTACTCATTTTACGAAAAATGGTGCCGATGACGGGAGTCGAACCCGTATGGATTTCTCCGCACGATTTTGAGTCGTGTGCGTATGCCAATTCCGCCACATCGGCCAATAAATTTGCTACTTTTATATTATATCAACACAAATTGAATTAATCAAGCACAATTTATATATATTGGAAAAAAGAATGGGTTGATAAAAATTATAATATCATAAGGATTTAAAAAACTTATGAAAAAAGTAAAAAAAGTAAATAATAAAGTGGATATAATATAAACTGAAATATATTTATGGATTTTGAGATTTTAATCTTAATAGATTAGAATAAGTATGTTATGATTAAATGATAGGGTACACGAGCAAATAAGATAAACAGTAGGAGTGATAAATTTTGGAAAATACATTAATAATTATAGATGGAAACTCGATAATTAATAGAGCATTTTATGCATTGCCAGATATGAGTAATAGTGATGGACTAAAAACAAACGCTATATTTGGATTCGTGCGTATGATGTTTAAAATAATAGAAGATTATCAACCGACTCATATGAGTGTGGCATTTGATAAAAAGGCACCAACTTTCAGACATAAACAATATGCTGATTACAAAGCTGGTAGAAAAAAAATGCCTGATGAATTAGGTCAACAATTGGAACCTTTAAAAGAATTATTAGATAAGTTCAATATAAATAGATTGGAACTTGCAGGATATGAAGCTGATGATATAATCGGTACGGTTGCAAAATTAGGAGAAGAAAACAACTTCAAAGTTTACATAGTTACAGGAGATAAAGATGCGATACAATTAGCATCACACAAAACAACAACTTTAATAACTAAAAAAGGTGTTGGTGAAGTTGAAGAATACAACTACGATTCAGTAGTAGAAAGATATGAAATGACACCTACACAGTTTATCGATTTAAAAGGTCTTATGGGAGATAAATCTGATAATATACCAGGTGTACCAGGTGTAGGTGAAAAAACAGGAATAAAACTTCTAAAACAGTACTCAACTATAGAAAATCTTATAGAACATACTGATGAATTAAAAGGAAGTATAAAGAAGAAAATAGAAGAAAATAAAGAGCTAGCTTTAATGAGTAAAGAATTAGCTACTATAATAACAAATGTTCCACTAGATATTAAATTAGAAGATTTAGAATATGGTGATTATAATAAAGACGATGTTATAGAAAAATTCAAGGAATTTGGTTTCACAAGTCTTATTTCAAAATTACTTGAAATGGATGGTGGGGAAACTAGCATAAAAGAAGAAGTAAATTTAAAAGTACAACATCTAGACAACGTAGAAGATTTTATTGAAAAAGCAAAAGAAAATAAAAAAGTAATAATAGATGTTATAGGTAGAGAAGGTAATATACTAGATAAAAAAGTCATAAACGTATTTTTAAGTTTAGATGGAGAAGAAATATACTATATAAATGAAGATGAACTATCAAAAATAGAAAGTCTACTATCAGACTCTGAAATTAAAAAACATGGATACGACTTAAAAGAAGATTATATACTACTTAAACCTTATGAAATAGAATTAAATGCTATGGACTTTGATATAACTATAGCAGAGTATTTAATTGACTCTAAATCTTCTACTTCATATGAATGTAGTGCAATTGCCATGAAATATTTAACTAGAAAAATAAAATCAAAAGAAGATTTACTTGGAAAAGGTGCAAAAGCGAAAAAATTCGATGAAATAGATTTTGATGAACTTTCAGCATATACAGCAGATATAATAAATACAATAGCCTGTGTATATCCAAAAATGGAAGAAAAACTAAAAGAAACTGAAATGGATGGCTTATTCTATCATGTTGAAATGCCTCTTGTTGAAGTTTTAGGTTCTATGGAATACATAGGAATGAAAGTCGATAAAGATCAACTAAACGAATTAAAAGAAAAATTCACAACAATAATAAATGAATTAGAAAATGAAATATTTGAATTAGCAGGAGAGCCTTTTAATATAAATTCACCAAAGCAATTAGGTGTAATATTATTTGAAAAATTAGGACTTCCAGTAATTAAAAAGACTAAAACAGGATATTCAACAAATGCAGAAGTTTTAGAAAAACTAAGAGATAAACATGAAATAATAGATAAAATAACAGACTATAGACAAATTGTTAAGTTAAATTCAACTTATGTTGAAGGATTATTAAAAATAATAAATCCTAAAACAGGAAGAATACATTCTTCATTTAACCAAACTATAACAACTACAGGAAGAATTTCTTCTACTGAACCTAATATGCAAAACATACCTGTTAAAACTGAAATGGGTAGAGATATAAGAAAAGTATTTGTAGCAGATGATAATTGTAAATTAGTCGATGCCGATTATTCTCAAGTTGAACTTAGAGTTTTAGCTCATATGAGTGGCGACGAAAATATGATAGATGCATTTAAACATGGAGAAGATATACATTCAAAAACTGCATCTCAAATATTTGATGTAGATATAAAAGACGTTACAAGTAAACAAAGAATAGAAGCTAAGGCTATAAACTTCGGTATAATCTACGGTAAAACTGATTTTGGTCTTTCTCAAGATTTAAATATACCAGTACCTACTGCAAAAGCATATATTGAAAGTTATTTCAGCAAATATCCAAAAATAAAAGAATTTATGGATAATGCAGTAGAAACTGCTACAGAAACAGGTTATGCAACAACTATACTAAACAGAAGAAGATATATACCAGAAATAAAAGCTAGCAACTTTATTGTAAGAAATCAAGGTAAGAGATTTGCTATGAATGCACCTATTCAAGGTAGTGCTGCAGATATAATAAAAGTAGCTATGGTAAATGTATACAACAAATTAAAAGAAAATGAAATGAAATCTAAACTTATACTTCAAGTACACGATGAGCTTATCGTAGAAGCAGTAGATGAAGAGTTAGAATTAGCTGAAAAGATAGTAAGAGAAGAAATGGAAAATGCACAATCTATGGATGTAAAATTAGATGTAGATTTAAATACAGGTAACTCTTGGTACGAAACAAAGTAGGTGAAAATATGTTAGTATTGGGGCTTACAGGAAATATTGGATGTGGAAAAAGTAGTGTATCTACTATTTTTATGGAAAATAACATAAAAGTAGTAGATGCCGATATAGTAGCTAGGCAAATATTTGACGATAAAAACTTATTAAATGAAGTATTTTCAACTTTTGGTAAGAGTATTAGAAATCAAGATGGAAGTTTAAATAGAAGAGCATTAGGAAATATCGTATTTAACGATGACGAAAAATTAATTCTTCTAAATAATTTAACTCATCCAAAAATAAAACAGAAAATACTATCTAAAGTTGAGGAATATAAAAATCAAGGCGAAAAAATTGTCGTGATAGATGCTGCATTATTAATAGAAGACGATTATATTCCATATATACAAAAATTAATTTTAATAACTTGTAGAAAAGAGATACAGATTAATAGAATTATAGCTAGGGATAACTGTACAAAAGAAGAGGCGATTAGTAGAATAAATTCTCAAATGAGTCAAGAAGAAAAAGTAAAGTTTGCAGATTATATTATCGATAATTCAAATTCATTTGAAGAATTACAAAAGAAAGTTTTAGAGCTAATAAGCGTTTTACAAGGAGAAAGAGAGTGAAAAAAAAATTAATCTTAATTCTATTTATTATAATAGTATTGGGGGCAGCTTTATATATAGGAAAAGATGAAGTATATAAATATCTTTATCCTAAAAAATACTCAGATTACGTAGAATTTTATTCAAAAGAATATAATATAGATGAAGATTTAGTTTACAGCATAATAAAAGCAGAAAGTAAATTTAAAAAAGACGCAGTTTCAAGAAGAGGTGCAAAAGGTCTTATGCAAATTGGTGATGGAACGAGAGATTGGGCCATGGAAGAACTTGATATAAAAGACGCAGATATTTTTGAACCTGAAGATAATATAAGAATAGGATGTTGGTATTTAAATAAGCTATATAGAGAATTTGGAGATATAGATTTAGTTATAGCAGCTTATAATGGGGGATCAGGTAATGTAAAGAAATGGTTAGCTGATGAGGCATATAGTCAAGACGGAGAAAATTTACATACTATTCCTTTTAAAGAGACATCTGCTTATGTAGAAAAAGTAAAACATAATTACGAAATGTATAAAAAAATCTATAACTAGAAAGGTACAATAAGATGAAGAAGGTAGTAAAATTAATAAGTCTACTTTTAGCTACGATGGTATTTGTTACAGGGTGTAAATCAGATACTGATGTAAAAAGCAATGAGGTAAAGACATCGAAAAAGACTTCAGAATATATAAACTTAACCATGATAAGGGCGAGTACAATTAATCCTATTTTAAATACGGATAAATCAGTAAGTTATGTATTAGATTTAGTGTACGATAGCCTATTTGAATTAGATGAAAATTATAATATTCAACCTAAACTAGTAGAGTCTTATAGTATTTCATCTAACAACAAAAAAATAGATATAACCCTAAAAGACAATATAAAATGGCATGATGGGGAAAGTCTTACAGCTAAAGATGTTAAGTATACATATGAATTAATAAATGAAAATAAAGATAGTGCTTATAATAGTTTAGTATCAAATATAAGTGGAATAACAGTACATGGAAGCAAAAAACTAACTATAAACTTTAAAGACAGCTATGCATTTTCATTAGAAACTTTAATTTTTCCAATAGTATCAAAAGATAAATTAGATGGATTAAAAACTGATGAATTAAAATTAGCCAAAAATAATTTAGTTGGTTCAGGTGCTTATAAAATAAAAAAATACGAAGACCGAGATTATATGATTTTAGAATTAAATAATGATTACTATGATTTAAATAAAGATAATAACAAAAAAGAAGTATACGTTAAAATGGTTCCAGATACTGAATCACAAACAGAAATGGTTTTATCTTTAGATAGTGATATAAGCAAGGTTACATTAGGTAGTATAAGTAAATTTACAGACAATGATAATTTTGTAATAAATAAATATCAAGGAAGAAATTATGACTATGTACTGTTTAACTACGACAACAAGTACTTGAATAATCTAGATATAAGAAAAGCTATCTCATTTGCAGTAGATAGAGAGTCTATTATAAAAGATGCTTATTCTGATAGGGCGAAATTGAGTAATTTTCCTTTAAACTCTACATCAAAATACTATGATAGCGACTTAAAACCTCTATCTTATAATACTGAAAATGCTCAAAATTATTTAAAGAAAGCAGTATTATCTTTAGATAATACAGATAACAACACTGCTTCTAGAAAAAGTAATGATACAAATTCAGCAGATTCTACAGACAACAATAAAAATGATGTAAATTCTACTGAAAACACTAAATCAGAAGATACGAATAAAGTTGCTTCAGATGGTAATATTAAAAATAATACAGAGCAAACTTCTAATAATTCTGAAGATACAACTGCTAAAAATAATACATCAACTGACAAAACTAACAAACAAGAAAAAAGAACATTCAAAGATGTAACGCACTCTGAAGTAAAAGAAATGTTAAAAGACATTACATTTAAAATAATAGTAAACAAAAACAATACTGAAAGAGTAAAAGCAGCTAATATCATAAGCAATAATTTAGAAGCAATAGGAATAAAAACAGAAATAAAAGATCTAACTGAAGATGATATGCAAAAAGCATTAAAAGAAAAAGATTATGACTTAGCTCTTATAGGATGTGAATTACCGGCTGTTTCTGATGCTACATATGTACTTAACAAACTTGGATACAGCGATAAAAAATTAGATAAATACATCACACAACTTCAAAATGCAACTTCAGAAGAAGAAATAAAAAGCATATATAAAACTATACAAAAATATGTAAAAGAAAAAGCTATCTTTATAAGTTTTGGTATATTAAATGATTATGTTGTATTAAATGGACGACTAAAAGGTGAATTAAACTCTAATGATTTTGATGTATACTCTGGTATAGATAAAATTAAAATGGACTAATATTATTTTTAAATTGAAAATTATTATTAGTAGAGTTTTTTTATATTATATGCTATAATATACCCATACAGGGTATACATGGAGGTGTAAACAATGGAAAAAAAATTATTAATTGAAGGAATGAGTTGTAATCATTGCGTTAACCATGTAAAAACAGCACTAACAGAAGACATAAAAGGTATAGACGTAAAAGAAGTTAATCTAGATGGCAAATATGCTTTAGTAGATATGGCTGATGGAGTTAACGAAGATGAATTAAAAGCTTTAATAGCTGATTTAGGATTTGAATTAAAGGCAATACAATAGATACATATTATCTATAAGGGTTTAAAAATAAAATTAAAAGATCAATTTTATGATTTTTTACAAAAAACTATAAAAAAACGGCCTTAAATAGGTCGTTTTTTTATATTAGTACATATTCAATTCTTATTAGAGTAGTAAACTAGATTCATTGGAATTTTTGTGGGTATAAATTCAATGTAATAAATAATATAAAAGCATAATTTGAAATAGAATAGGAAATAAATATATTAAAGGAAAAAATTAAACGAGGTGTAATAATGAACAATATACTAGAACAAGCACAGGCTATAAAAAATGACATAGTAGAATATAGAAGAACTATTCATGAAAATCCAGAAGTTGGAGATACACTACCTAAAACAAAAGCATATGTAATGGATAAATTAAGAGAACTTGGTTATGAACCAAAAGAAATATGCGAAAGTGGAATAGTTGCTACAATAGAAGGTCCAAAACCAGGAAAAACATTCTTATTAAGAGCTGATATGGATGCACTTCCAATGGAAGAAACTCCAAATTGTGATTTCGCATCTAAAAACGGAGCAATGCACTCTTGTGGACATGATATGCATACAGCTATGTTACTTGGAGCTGCTAAATTATTAAGACAAAACCAAGACCAAATAGAAGGAACAGTAAAATTAGTATTCCAACCAGATGAAGAAGGATTTACAGGTGCTAAAAAAATGATAGAAGCAGGCGTTTTAGAAAATCCTAAAGTTGATGCTGCTATGGCAATGCACGTAAACTCAGGAACTCCTTCTAACTTAGTAGTATGCGGATTAGGTACTAGTATAGGTGGATGTAATAGATTCAGAATAGTTGTAAATGGAACTGGATGCCATGGAGCTATGCCTGAAACTGGTGTAGACCCAATATTCATAGCTACTCAAATATATTCTGCTATACAAGAAATAACTAACAGAGAAATAGTTGCTACTCAACCAGTTGTTATAACAATAGGTAAATTTGTTGGTGGAGATGCACCAAACATAATACCAGGTCAAGTTATTATGGAAGGTACTATAAGAACATTAGACAAAGAAGTAGGAGAATATGTATTCAAAAGAATGGGTGAAATAGTTACTTCTACTGCTAAAATGTTCAGAGGAGAAGCTGAATTAATAGAATTATCTTCTGTACCACCACTAGCAAACGACAAAGATTTAGCTAACGAAGTTACTGGTTATGTAAAAGACATAGTAGGTGAACAAGGCGTATTCTTATTTGAAGGTGGCGGAATGGGTTCTGAAGACTTCGCTTCTTATTCTTATGAAGTTCCAAGTTTATACTTAATATTAGGAGCAGGAGCTAAAAACGAAAATCCTTTATATGGTGAACCAATGCACAACACTAAAGTAGTATTCAATGAAGATGTACTTGTAACTGGAGCAGCAATTCACACATATGGAGCTATAAACTGGTTAAAAAACCACAAATAAGCTTATTTAAATAATAAAATATAAAATACTTATTAAAAATAATACAAAACCTGCAAATTTTATATTAGACTTTGCAGGTTTTTGTAATAATAAATACATATAATTACTGTAGAGTTATATATAAATTAAAAGATATAATCTATTCTAAAAATATTACTTAAAATTATAAAATTTAAAAAGTTAATTTAAATTTTATATGATTAGTACAAATTATAAAGGAAGTGAAAATATGAGCATAAAAATTATTACTGATAGTACATCATATATTCCACAAGAATATATTGATAAATACGATATAAAAGTAATATCACTAAATGTTGTAATGGATCTTGATAGTAGAAGGGAATTAGATATAGATAATATAACTTTTTACGATGAAATGGATAAAGCTAGTGAGATTCCAAAGTCATCACAACCTATCCCAGAAGAAATGTTAAATACTATGAAGGAAATACTAGATAATGGAGATTCTATAGTAGGTATTTTCTTATCTTCAAAAATGAGTGGTACATATTCAAATGCATGCATGATGAAAAACATATTATTACAAGACTATCCAAATGCTAATATAGAAATAATAGACTCTACTACTAACTGTATGCAGATGGGATTTACAGTTATAGAAGCAGCTCGTGCTGCAAGTGAAGGTAAATCTATAGAAGAAGTTGTAGAAAGAGCAAATTATATTATAAATAATAGTCGTTTCTTATTCACTCCAGAAACCTTAGCATATCTAAAAAAAGGTGGAAGAATAGGAGGGGCATCGGCTTTATTAGGTGGAATATTACAAATAAAACCTATCTTAACCGTAAAAGATGGTGAAACATCAGTATTTAAAAAAGTTAGAACTAGAAAAAAAGCAGTAGATACTTTAGTAGAAACATTTTTACAAGATATCGAAGAAAAAGGGCTTGGCGATGTAATAGTACATTATATCAATTGTGAAGAAGAAGGTGCTAAACTAGCAAAGCTTTTAGAAGAAAAGTTGGGAAGAAAAGTAAAAATGCAATCAATAGGACCTGTTATAGGACTTCATGTTGGACCTGGAAGTATCGGACTGGCTTATTATACAAAATAAATTATAAAAAGGACGATATTTATCGTCCTTTTTATAATTTGCTTTAATTAAGAATATATATTTTATAAAATAAGTCTTTATATAAAACTTAAAACAAATATATAAGACATAAAATATTATATATTGTAAAAAAAGACCTCTATTATTAAAATAGAGATCTTAAATGGGGGAGATTGAGTATATTTGATTTTACACTTATATTATTGGCATATTATAAAAAAATATACATACATTTAATATTTTTTTATAAAAATTAGTATAAACAATATTTTTTGAAAAATTTTATAATTTTTTTTCTGAAATTCATATAATTAAGTAAATATCTTAACAATATTTATGAACTCACATTTTATATTCCTATGAATATAATAAAATAAATGAGGTGGAGGTATCATGGAATCTAGAACATATAAAGATAATTTTAGAAATTTGATACTCGATATGGTACAAAAAGAATTTGATAATTATGTATCACAAAGGGGTGCAAAAAAATTTTTTGAAGCTAATGTAGATAGAGTAATAGATGAAAATATACAACGAGTTCAAACTAGAAAGAATAATGAAAATCTGTATTTAAGAGTACTAACTTATGGTTCATATCAAGAAAATATCGTATCAATAGCGAAACTTATTAAAAAACAAGAGTTTTTCAGATCTAAACAAGAAATTTATAATTTTGCAAAATATCTCAATCTAAATGTAAATAAAAAACTTTCTTATAATCAAATGTTAAGAATTATATCAAAATATATCTATGATAACAGAGATTTATATTCACATAAGTATATTATTTATAGAAAGTCTGATAAAGACTATATTGTAAATCCTGAAATAGTAAAGGAAGATTTAATTGAAAGTTATAAATCAAAAACAAGAGAAGAAATGAAGTCAATAGCAAAGCTTTTAGATGTTGAGATAGATGAAGATGAAGGAGCAGAAGA
>NZ_CABQXJ010000048.1:0-23919 GCF_902468165.1 uncultured Intestinibacter sp. | reverse complement strand
AAAACTATAATTTTACTTAAAAATTTTGTTATTTGATTAATAAGTATACGTATTGTGTATACAATGTTAAAATATAAATTAAAAAATAACTTAAAACAAAGAGTAAACTAAAATTATCGGAGGAATATAAAAATGAGTAAAGTAGATGTAGTAGAAATATTAAAGAAAAGTGATGCATTATTAGAAGGACATTTCTTATTATCTTCAGGAAAACACAGTAACAGATATGTGCAATGTGCAAAAGTTTTAAGATACCCAGAATATGCAGCAGAAGTACTAAGCACAGTAGTTGATCAAATAAAAGATTTAGATATAGATTTAGTAGTTGGGCCAGCTATGGGTGGAGTAATAGTTTCTTATGAATTAGGAAGACAATTAAACAAAGAAGCAGTATTCACTGAAAGAAAAGACGGAGTAATGCAATTAAGAAGAGGATTTGAAGTTAAACCAGGGGCTAAAATAATAATATCAGAAGATGTTGTAACTACTGGAAAATCAACTTTAGAAACTAAAAAAGCACTAGAAGAATTAGGTGGAGAAGTTATAGGTGTTGCTTGTATAGCAGATAGAACAAGTGCTCCAATAGGAATGCCAATATACAGTGCTATAAAATTAGACATACAAGTTCACGATGCTGAAAACTGTCCTTTATGTAAAGAAGGAAAAATAGAATTAGTTAAACCAGGTAGTAGAGAATTCAAAGAAATAGGAATGTAATCACAGTTAATTTAAGTCATAAGTATATAAAAGAGGTTGCCAAATTAGGCAGCCTCTTTTACTTCTAAGGAAAATTTTATTTATAATAGAAAAAGAGTCTTATAGCCTCATAATAAACCACACATTTTACACGTGGTTATAATTAAAATTTAATTGTCACATTTAATGAATTATTTGCATCGCCAGCCCAATTGTACCACAACCAAACACAACAAAATTTTCACCTTGTTTTGGTTGTGCACGTCTTGCCGCCCTGCATCCAACTGTAAATGGCTCAATAAGACAAGCGACTTTATCAGAGATAGAATCATCAACATTATATAAAGAATAATTTTTCTTTGCATTTGGAATCTTTATATATTCAGAAAATCCACCAATTGTTCCTGCTCGTTTTGTATCTCCAGTTGCAAAACGAGGGTATGGATAAACACGTTCACCGACTTTAAATTCTGTGACTTTATCTCCAACAGCAACGACTTGGGAGATTGTTTCGTGTCCAAATTCTTCGCCAACTGTTATTCTATGACCAGTATTTTCGCCATGTTTATAAACTGCAACATCAGTTCCACATATACTTGAATAAATATTTTTTATCAATACATCATAATCGTCTAACACTGGCATTGGTCTATTTTGTATTTCAATATTTTCTTTCCCTAAATAAATTGCTGATTTCATAATTTATAACACTCCTTTTATAAATTAATTAAATTTAATATACCTTGTAATTAATATTATGGTTGTATATAATAATTGAATCAATCATCAATACTGCGATTTGTGTTGGAATAATAAAAAGGGGTGCTTTATGAATAAGAAAAATAATCATAGATTTCGTGAAACAGAAATTCGTATGCAAACATCAATGCTAGAAATTATGAAAAACACAGAATTAAAAAAAATAACAGTAAAGAAAATATGTGAAAAAGCAGGGGTAAATCGCTCTACATTCTATGCACATTTTATTGATATTTATGATATGCTCGATAAAATGCAAATAGAATTGAGGAAGGAACTATTAGAGAGTTATAAGGATGCAGGAAAATATACTATATTTTCACAAGAATCGTTTATATTCTTTCTAAAACATATAAAGAAACATAAATACTTTTATAAAATCAATTTAAGTACAAGAAATACTTTTCCGATTCAAGACGGATATGAAGAGGTATTAAATATAATAAAACCTAGATGCGAAAAACATGGTATTAATGATGAAGAAGAGATACTATATTATTTTATATATTTTCAAGCTGGATTTACTATGATTTTAAAGCATTGGGTAGATACTGATTGTATAGCTAGTGAAGAAGAAATCGCAGCTATAATAAAAAAATGTATACCAAATATATTTACTTCAATATAACGAAAAAACAATAAAAACAGACAATACTTTATTTGAATTTATTAATATTTTTACGGAAACTACAATAATTGACATTAAAAGAGTGTGATGTTAGAATCTTAAATGCAACCTAGTGTAAAAATTTAAACTATATTTTAATTTAAAATATAGAAATTCATAAATTTAAGAATTTCTATTTACATATAATACGGATAAATGCTTAATATATGTAAAAACTAATTATTGTTAAATAAATATAAATAAGTAAACTTAAGAAAGGTAAAGGCCAAATGAAAATATTAATAAATTTATTAGGTATTGCAGTAGTTATGGGCATTATGTATTTGTTATCATCTAGCAAAAAGGATATACCATACAAAACAGTAATAAAAGCCTTTTTAATTCAAGTTCTAATAGCTTTCATATTAGTAAAATTCCCTTTAGGAAGACTTGTAATTGAAAAAGTATCTGCTGTAGTAACACAAGTATTAAGTTATGGTGCTGAAGGTATTACATTCGTGTTTGGAAGTCTTGCTGATGCATCATCGCCAACCGGATCTATTTTCGGTATACAAACATTAGGAAATATAATCTTTATTTCAGCATTAGTAGGTGGTTTATATTACCTAGGAATATTAGGATTTATAGTTAAAATAATAGGAACAATCGTTGGGAAACTATTAGGAACAAGTAAAGTTGAAAGTTTCGTAGCAGTTGCCAATATGTTCTTAGGACAAACAGAAAGTCCAATATTAGTAAGTAAATATCTAAGATCTATGACAGAAAGTGAAATAATGGTTGTTTTAATATCTGGAATGGGTAGTATGTCTGCTACAATAATAGGTGGATATGTTGCATTAGGAATACCTATGGAATATATCTTAATAGCAAGTGCATTAGTTCCATTTGGAAGTATAGCGATATCAAAAATGTTATTACCAGAATTAGAAGAAGTACAAAATATTGAAGATGTAAGCATAGATAATAAAGGTGATAATGAAAATCTTATAGGAGCTATAGCAGAAGGTGCAATGAATGGTCTTCAAAGTGCTTTAGCAATAGGAGCATCTTTAATAGCTATAATCGGTTTAGTAGCATTAGTAAATGGTATCCTAGGTGTATTTGGTATAACTCTACAACAAATATTCTCATATATATTCTCACCAATAGGATTCTTAATGGGACTTGATGGAGGAGAAATACTTAGAGCAGGACAATTATTAGGTGAAAAATTAGTATTAAATGAATTTGTTGCATTCCAATCATTAGGAGAAGTAATAAAATCATTAGACTATAGAACTGGTTTAGTTATGGCTATTTCACTTTGTGGTTTTGCAAATATATCAAGTATGGGAATTTGTATATCAGGTATATCTGCATTATGTCCAGATAAAAGAAAAGTTCTATCAAAATTAGCATTTAAAGCTATGATAGGTGGATTTGCAGTAAGTGTATTAAGTTCAATGGTAGTTGGATTAATAACACTATTCTAAAATTAATTTATTTAGGAAGTGATAGATATGAAAAAATACAATAGAGTCTTTGTCTTAGTAATTGATTCATTAGGAATAGGACAAGATGATACTTCTAAAAACTATGGAGATATAAATGTAGATACATTACTACATATATCAGAATCAGTAGATTCATTCAAAATACCGAATCTACAAAAACTTGGATTAGCAAACCTACATCCAATAAAACATGTTGATAAAATAGAACATCCACTAGGTTATCAAATGAAACTTAAAGAAGCTAGTATAGGTAAAGATACAATGACTGGTCACTGGGAGATGATGGGACTTCATATAACAAAACCATTTAAGACTTTCACAGATACAGGATTCCCACAAGAATTACTAGATGAATTAACAGAAAAAACAGGTCACAAAATAGTAGGAAACAAAAGTGCAAGTGGAACAGAGATACTAGACGAACTTGGTGAACACCAAATGAAAACTGGTGATATGATAGTTTACACTTCAGCAGATTCTGTTTTACAAATATGTGGACATGAAGAAACTTTTGGTCTAGATGAACTTTACAGATGTTGTGAAATAGCTAGAGAATTAACTCTTAGAGATGAATACAAAGTAGGTAGAGTAATCGCAAGACCATACGTTGGAACAGGAAAAGGACACTTCACTCGTACAAGCAACAGACATGACTATGCATTAAAACCATATGGAAGAACTGTTTTAAACGAGCTAAAAGACAACGGATATGACGTTATATCTGTAGGAAAAATAAGCGATATATACGATGGTGAAGGAATAACTGAATCTAACAAATCTAAATCTTCTGTTCATGGAATGGAACAAACATTAGAAATAATGGATAAAGATTTTAAAGGATTATGTTTTGTAAACTTAGTTGATTTCGATGCTTTATGGGGACACAGAAGAAATCCTGTTGGATATGCTCAAGAACTTGAAAAATTCGACGTTAACTTAGGAAAAGTTATAGATAAATTAGGGGAAGATGATTTATTAATAATAACTGCAGACCATGGTAATGATCCAACATATGAAGGAACTGACCACACTCGTGAATACGTTCCATTCTTAGCTTATTCACCAGCTATGAAAAAAGGTGGAATATTAGAAGAAAAAGATACTTTTGCAACGATAGGTGCAACAATAGCTGACAACTTCAATATAAATATGCCAGAAAACACAATAGGGACATCAGTATTAGAAGAACTTGTATAATAAGTAATTTCAATACTAAAATTAAGAAAAAACTAATCAATATAGTTAGTTTATAAATAAATTAAAATATAGGTAAAAGGCAATATAAGCTAAAGAAAGTAGGTAGTATAATGAATACAGCAGAAATATTAAAACACGTGGATCATACATTATTAAAGCCAGTAGCAACATGGGAAGATATACAAAAAATATGTGATGAATCAATAGAATACAACACAGCATCAATATGTATACCAGCTTGTTACATATCTCGTATAAATGAAAAATACGGAGATAAAGTTAACATATGTACAGTAGTAGGGTTCCCTGTTGGATACTCAACAACAGAAGCAAAAGTTTTAGAGGCTAAACAAGCTATAGAAAACGGAGCAAACGAAGTAGATATGGTAATAAACATATCAGATGTTAAAAATGGAGATTATGACAAAGTTACAGCTGAGATTAAAGCAATAAAAGAAGCTGTAGGAGATAAAATATTAAAAGTTATAATCGAAACTTGTTTCTTAACAGGAGAAGAAAAAATAGCTATGTGTAAATGTGTTACAGATGCAAAAGCAGACTACATAAAAACCTCAACTGGATTTGGAACTGCTGGTGCAACTATAGAAGATATAAAATTATTCAAACAACACATAGGAGAAAATGTAAAAATAAAAGCTGCAGGTGGAGTTAAAACTGTAGAAGACCTTGAAATGTTTATAAATGAAGGTTGTGAAAGAATAGGAACAAGTTCTGCAATAAACTTAATAAAAGGTAAAGAAGCACAAGGATACTAAAATAAAGAGGAAATAGATATGCGTTTTGTAGATGTTATAAATAAAAAAAGATATAACGAAGAATTAACAGACCAAGAAATTCAATTTTTTGTAGATGGTGTAACAGATGGATCTATACCTGATTATCAAATAAGTTCATTACTTATGGCTATAGTTTTAAATGGAATGAACGAAAGAGAAACTTCATACTTAGCTAAAGCTATGATGAACAGTGGTGATGTAATAGACTTATCTTCAATAGAAGGTATAAAAGCTGACAAACACTCAACTGGTGGAGTTGGCGATAAAACATCAATGGCATTAGGTCCACTAGTTGCAGCTTGTGGATTAAAAGTAGCAAAAATGTCTGGTCGTGGACTTGGACATACAGGTGGAACACTTGACAAATTAGAATCTATAGAAGGATTCAATTGTTTCTTAACAGAAGAACAATTCAAAAAACAAGTTTCAGAAGTTGGAATAGCTATAATAGGTCAAACTGGAGATTTAGTACCAGCTGACAAAAAATTATATGCTTTAAGAGACGTTACTGGAACTGTTGAATCTATTCCGCTAATTGCATCATCAATAATGTCTAAAAAATTAGCATCTGGTTCAGATACTATATTATTAGACGTTAAATATGGTGAAGGTGCATTTATGCATACTATAGAAGATGCAACAAAATTAGCAGAAGCTATGATATCTATAGGAAATAGCTTAGGTAGAAATACAATGGCTATGATAACAGATATGAACCAACCTTTAGGAAACACTATAGGTAATGCAATTGAAATAAGAGAAGCAATAGAGACATTAAAAGGTCATGGACCAGCAGATTTTACAGAACTTTGTATGCAAGCTGCTGAAATAATGCTAATTCAAGGAAAAGTTGCGAAAGATAAAGACGAAGCTAGGGTAATGTTAGATGAAGCGGTATCTTCAGGAAGAGCATTCGAAGTATTTAAAGAAATGGTTAAAGCTCAAGGTGGTAACGTAGATATGATAGAAAATCCAGCGTTATTACCACAATCTAAGTTTAAAACAGAGATAAAAAGCAAAGAATCAGGAAATGTTAAATTACTTCACTCAGAAAAACTTGGTATACTAGCTATGCAACTTGGTGCAGGTAGAGCAACTAAAGAAGAAGATGTAAATCATGCTGTTGGAATCGAGCTTGCTTGCAAACGTGGAGATAAAGTTAATGAAGGTGAAACAATATGCGTTGTTTATCACGATGAAGAACTAAAACCACAATGGATTGATGAACTTTATCATGCATTTGAATTAACTGATGAGGAAGTTGCACCTCAACCAATAATAGAAAAAGTATTATCATAATAAATATAAAAATTATATAAATTTATGATTATATTTTAGATATAAATAGGATATTAGAATAGATTATCTATTTTAATATCCTATTTTTTTTAATTCTAAGGAAAATCTACATTATCTGGTTTGTGGATAATGTAGATTTTCCAACTTATTACCTGAAGCAACGGACGAAGTCGTTGGCGCCATGAGCGAAGCGAATTTTGATAAAAATCTTATAATTTATCTTAAAGATTTAATATAAAGGTAATTTTTTTATAATAGAATTATATACAAATTAATTGATAGTACATATACAATAAATTTTATATGTAAAAATAAATAAATGTAAATCGATAAGTGTAAAATAAAAAGCAAATGTTTGCAAAAATGATAAAAATTGGTTAATATATATAAGGCAGAAAAAATTACAAAGGGAGATTTTTATGGGGAATAAAATGAAAAAGAGTAAGCTGCTAAAATTTATAGGGATGATTTTAGTTTTAGCGGTAGTAGTTTTTTCGAGTATTATGGCATATAAAGAGGTTATAATACCTAAAAAATACAATAAATATATAGAATTAGGGAATGAACATATAGCTGAAGAACATTATAGACAAGCAATATATGATTTTGAGAGTGCACTTAGGATAGATAAAAATAGTATAGAAGCACTCTTGGGACTCTCCAAAAGTTATGTAGGGATAAGTGATGATGAAAAAGTTAAAGAATGTGTTATGAAAGCACAATCTTTAGATTTAAAGGATGAAAACTTAGTTTTAGAAATTTTAGACATAGTGAGTAAAAATGACAGAGAAACGATAAGAACAGTTGTTGAAAATTATATAGAAGAAGTCGGATATGATAATGTATCAGAAAGATTTCAATTAACTGTATTTCAAATGACAAATAAGAATGAATTAAGTGAATGTATTGATAGAGCTGAAACCATCTACGAAAAATTAGATAGAGGCAAGGTTAATAATGAGTTATTAGACTATAAAGTAACATTAGATGCGTATATAAAAACAGGAAAAGAAGTTAATGATGGGTATTTTTATACACAAGATGAAGTTAATCAAATGACAGAAGCATTGAAAAAACTGATATCTAGATTTAGTGAGGTTTAGCAGGGATTAACTGCTTTTATCTAATATATATAACGAGGGAGAAATTTATGAACAACAATCAATCAAAAAACGCAGCCCATTAATTATTGTGGTAGCAATTGTAGCTTTAATGGCAGTAGCATTTTCAGGAATTACTGTCTATGCTAAGGTTATACAACCTAAAAAATACGGGGAATATATTGAGCAAGGGAATCAATATTTCTTCTTATTTCCCAGATAAGGCACAAGAAATAAGAAATTATAGAAATGCTTTTGAACAAGAAAAATATAATAGAGAACAAAGTGCAATTGAAGATGCTAAATTAGCTGGTGGCGGAAATGGATGGGTCTTAGATGTAATAAGTCAGAATAGAGATAGTGCCAGAGAGAAATGCTATGAAGTAATAAATAAATATATGTAAAAACAAAAACTTCAGCCAAAACAGGCTGAAGTTTTTTTATTTAATCTTATAATTAAGTTATTTATAAGCTAATATTGATATAAATAATATATAAGTTGATAAATTTAGGGGTGAATAATATGAAAATAAAAATTTTTAAAGATTTTATTGGAGACGGATTTGAAACTACAGAGATAGAAAATACGGTAAATAATTTTATAAAAGACAAGCAAGTTATTGATATAAAGCCAACTATGATTTATGATCATGAGATTGGAGAAGGATTTATAACTATAACTATATTGTATGATGATATTAAAAATAAAAATAACGATTATAAGTTATTGTAATTAATCTACCTAACCAGGGTATAATTAAAATAATATTAAAAAATAGATAAAGTAAGAGGAGAAATCATAATGAAAGTAACACAACAAGGTAACACTGTAATATTAGAAGACGTAAAAAATTTTAACCCTAAACATATATTTGAATGTGGACAATGTTTCAGATGGATAAAACAAGAAGATGACTCATACACAGGTGTGGCAATGGGCAAAGTGATAAACGTTAAACAAGAAGGAAACAAAATATATTTAGATAATACAACAAAAGAAGATTTTGATAACATATGGTATGACTACTTCGACTTAGGAAGAGATTATGAATCAATGGTAAATACATTAAAAGTAATGGATGAGCATTTAGAAAAGGCTACAGAATTTGGCGAAGGAATAAGAATATTAAAACAAGATGGATGGGAAATGCTTATTTCTTTCATAATATCTGCAAATAATAGAATTCCAATGATACAAAGAGCTATAAATAACTTATCAAAAAACTTTGGAACATATATAGGAGAGTATAAAAATCAAGAATACTATGCATTCCCGACACCACAACAATTAAACAAAGCAACTATAGAAGAAATTAGAGCATGTTCAACAGGGTTTAGAGATAAATATATAAAATCAACTGCTCAAATAGTAAATGATGAAAATATAGATGTACTAGAATATAGAAAATTACCAACGGCTGAATGTTTAAAAGAATTACTTAAATTTAATGGAGTTGGTCCAAAAGTAGCTGATTGTATAGCTTTATTTGGTATGCAAAAATACGATACATTCCCTGTTGATGTTTGGGTAAAGAGAGTAATGCAAGAATTCTACGTTGAAGAGGATTTAAGTTTAACTAAAATTAGAAAATTTGGTATAGAGAAATTCGGAGATTTAGCAGGATTTGCACAACAATATTTATTCTATTATGCAAGAGAATTTGGTATAGGAAGATAATTTTTATAAAAGTAATAGAGGATATATTAAAACAAAAAAGAATATATAAAAGCATGCGAAATTTTATTTGAAAAAATTTACTGTAAACTCATAACAATTTGAAAAAAAATCCAATTATAGGTTGAAAAAATGAGTAAAATAGTATAATATAATAATTGTTAGCACTCTTAGTTAAAGAGTGATAAAATTGGAAAATAATAAATAAATTCTATACAAAAAGAATTTTTAAGATGTACTTAACACAAAGATTTTTATATAAATAGGAGGAATGGGACATGAAAATAAGACCATTAGCAGACAGAGTTGTCATTAAAAAATTTGAAGCTGAAGAAAAAACTGCAAGCGGTATAGTATTACCAACAGCAGCTAAAGAACAACCACAAATGGCTGAAGTTATAGAAGTAGGACCAGGTGGTATAGTAGATGGAAACGAAGTAAAAATGGAAGTTAAAGTAGGAGATAAAGTTATCTTCTCTAAATACGCTGGAAATGAAATAAAAGCAGATGGGGAAAATTACATAATATTAAGACAAAGCGATATATTAGCTATAGTAGAATTATAATATTATAAGTAGGAGGATGAATTAACATGCCAAAAGAAATTAAATTTGCAGAAGATACTAGAAGAGCTCTTGAAAGAGGGGTAAATAAATTAGCAGATACAGTTAAAGTTACATTAGGACCAAAAGGTAGAAATGTTATACTTGATAAAATGTATGGTGTTCCACTAATAACAAATGATGGTGTAACAATAGCTAAAGAAATAGAATTAGAAGACAGATTTGAAAATATGGGTGCTCAACTTGTTAAACAAGTTGCAACTAAAACTAATGATGTAGCTGGTGATGGGACTACTACAGCAACAGTTTTAGCTCAAGCAATCATAAGAGAAGGTCTTAAAAACGTAACAGCTGGAGCAAACCCAATCTTAATAAGAAAAGGTATAGCTAAAGCTGTAGAAGTAGCAGTTGAAGAATTAAAAAATCAATCAAGAATAGTTGAAACTGACGAAGCAATAGCTCAAGTTGGTGCTGTATCTTCAGGTGATGATGAAATAGGTCAATTAATAGCTGAAGCAATGAAAGTTGTTGGTAGAGATGGTGTTATAACTGTTGAAGAATCAAAAACTATGAAAACTGAATTAGATACTGTTGAAGGTATGCAATTTGACAGAGGATTTGTTTCTGCATACATGGTAACAGATGTTGATAAAATGGAAGCTGTTTTAAACGATCCTTTCATATTAATAACTGACAAGAAAATATCTAACATTCAAGAAATATTACCATTACTTGAACAATTAGTTAAAACAGGTAAAAAATTATTAATAATAGCTGAAGACGTTGAAGGTGAAGCATTATCTACATTAGTAGTTAATAAATTAAGAGGAACATTTGATGTTGTTGCTGTTAAAGCTCCTGGATTCGGTGACAGAAGAAAACAAATGTTAGAAGATATAGCAATACTTACTGGAGGTACAGTAATATCTTCAGAAGTTGGTTACGAATTAAAAGAAGCTGACTTAAGCATGTTAGGTAGAGCATCTTCAATAAAAGTAACAAAAGACAGCACTACAATAGTTGATGGAGCTGGAGAAAAAGCTAACATAGAAAACAGAATAAACCAAATAAAACATTTAGCTGAAGAAACTACTTCTGATTTTGATAGAGAAAAATTAATGGAAAGACTAGCTAAATTATCTGGTGGAGTTGCAGTAGTTAAAGTTGGTGCAGCTACAGAAGTTGAAATGAAAGAAAAGAAATTAAGAATAGAAGATGCTTTAAATGCAACTAAAGCTGCTGTTGAAGAAGGTATAGTTGCTGGTGGTGGTACTGCACTTGTAAGTGTTATACCAGCAGTAGAAAAATTAATATCTGAATTAGATGGCGAAGAAGCTATAGGTGCTAAAATAATAAGAAAAGCATTAGAAGAACCATTAAGACAAATAGCAATAAATGCAGGTCTTGAAGGTGCTGTAATAGTACAAAATGTAATAAACGCAGATCCAGAAGTAGGATTTGATGCATATAAAGAAGAATATGTAAACATGATAGAAGCTGGTATAGTTGACCCAACTAAAGTTACTAGAAGTGCTTTACAAAATTCTTCATCAATAGCAAGTGTATTCTTAACTACTGAAGCAGCAGTTGCAGAAATTACTCAAAAAGAAGATCCAGCTGCAGCAGTTGGTGGCGGAATGCCAGGAATGATGTAATCTAACTCATTATATTAAAATTTAAAATATCGACTCGAAATTAATGCGCTATATCATAATAGTTTTGTGATATGGTGCTTTTTTTATTTTAGAAAATCTATTGAGATTAAATGGAGATTAGGTATTTAAAATTTATATAACGTATAGGAAATTATACTTATAAATTGTATAAACTAGGTAAAAGGATATTTCTAAATAAAGATGTAAGTGTTACAATATATGTAAATTATAAGGGAAATATATGGTGATATTATCATAGAGAAAGGGGCACAAAGTTAATATGGATGTAAAAAAATTATTAGAAGCAGTTAAAAATGATGAAATAGATATAGATACAGCGATAACTAAATTAAAAGATTTACCTTATGAAGATTTAGGTTATGCAAATATAGACCATCACAGAGAGATTAGAAATGGGTTTCCAGAAGTCATTTACTGTGAAGGAAAAACAGATGAACATATAATAGGGATAGTAGATGTTTTACTTAAAAAACAAAGCAATGTACTTGGAACAAGATGCAGAAAAGAGACTGCTGAAAAATTAAAACAGATATACGACAATGTAGAATATGATGAATTATCGAGAGTATTAATGATAAAAAATCATGAGATTGAAATAGTAGGAAAGGGTACTATAGCAATACTTGCAGCAGGTACATCAGATATAGCAGTGGCTAATGAGGCTTATTATACTGCTAAATTTTTAGGAAATAAAGTAGAGCGAATATATGATGTAGGTGTAGCTGGGATACATAGATTATTAAATAAAAGATACCTTATTGAACAAGCAAGGGTAATAGTTGCTGTGGCAGGGATGGAAGGCGCATTACCAAGTGTTGTTGGCGGAATGGTAGATGTACCAGTAATCGCTGTTCCAACATCAGTTGGATATGGGACAAGTTTTAATGGACTTACTGCGCTTTTAGCAATGTTAAACAGTTGTGCATCTGGGATATCTGTAGTCAATATAGATAATGGATTTGGAGCAGGATATTTAGCTGCTACTATAAATAAATTAAAATAATTATAAATATTGTGGGAATTGAGAAAATTGAATTGATATTATAAATTAAAAACAAATTAAAGTAATTTGTGAAAATATAAAAAATATTATTTGAGTAAAATAATATAGAAATAATCGATATAAATAAATAATTTATTAAATATATAAAAATACATAATAAAACAATACGGGGAGAAAATACATGCAAGAAGAAAAGATTTTATATTTTGATATTATAAGTGGAATATCAGGGGATATGACTTTAGCAACATTACTAAATCTAGGAGTTCCAAAGGAAATATTTTTAAAAGAGTTGGACAAATTAAACCTAAACAAAGAATACAAAATAGAAATAAATGATAAATTTGAAAATGGAATAAGAGGAACAAACGTAAATGTTATAGTAAATGAAGGTCATGTACATAGAAACTTGATAGATATATATGACATAATCGACAATAGTACATTAAACGACAAAATAAAACAAAATGCGAAAGATATCTTTATGGAAGTTGCAAAAGCAGAAGCAAAGGTACATGGGACATCTATCGACAAAATACATTTCCATGAAGTTGGAGCAATGGATTCAATAATCGATATAGTAGGTTCATGTATACTAATAGATTTACTATGCATAGACAAAATATATGCGACAAAAGTACCATTAGGATCAGGTTTTGTTAAGTGTGCACATGGAATAATTCCAGTACCAGCACCAGCAGTCGTAGAAATATTAAAAGACGTACCAGTTAAATTTAACAATGTATCAGGTGAATGTACAACTCCAACAGGAGCAGCAATTATAAAAACTATGTGTGATAAATTTATAGACGAAATTGAATTTGAAACTAAACAAATAGGATATGGAATCGGACATAAAAAATTTGAAGTTCCAAACATGCTAAGAACATTTATAGGTGTAAAAAAAAAAAGAATATAGTCTGGGAGATTAATGTAAATATAGACGACATGTCTTCAGAAATATATTCTCACATATACGAACAAATTTTAAATCAAGGTGCATTAGATATATATACAGAAAGTATTTTTATGAAGAAAAATAGACCTGCATATAAGATTTGTATACTGTGCAAAGAAGAAGATTTACAAAAACTTATAAACCTCTTAATCCTTGAAACATCAACGTTTGGAGTGAGATATCATAAGCTAGAAAGAAGGGTTATAGATAGAAAATTTGAAAGAATAAATACAAAATACGGTGACATACAAATAAAGTTAGGTTACTTAAATAATAAATTAATTAAAGCGACACCAGAGTATGAAGATTGTAAAATAATGGCTAAAAGGGAAAACATACCTCTAGTTAAAGTTTTTCAAGAAATAAATTATTTAATAGCCGAAAAATTTTTTTAAAATTGTTGACAACGTTCATTAATTTTGATAAATTAATATTCAATTAATTGAACAAATTAATTTAAATGAAAAAATAAAGCTAATTAATAAATCACTCGTATATGCTCAGTAATATGGTCTGAGAGTTTCTACCTAGATGCCGTAAATATCTAGACTATGAGTGGAATTATTATATCTGCGACATCTTTAAGTAAATCCGCCGGCCGATATTTATCCCAGCGGATTGGCTATATCAGTGATGTTAAAAGCCTTTATAGTAATTTCACTTTTGTTAAAATTGATGGAAGTTACTATAGAGGCTTTTTTGATATAATTTTTTAAATTTTATAAGATAAATGAATATATATTATTTTAAATAATAATTAAAATTACAATATTTAAAATATTTTAAAATTAACATAATCAATTAACTATGAAAGGGGTAATGTAAAATGGCAACTATCGTAAAAGAAGGTTTAACTTTCGATGACGTATTATTAATTCCACAGAAATCAGAAATAATACCATCACAAATCGATATTAAGACTAAATTAACAAAAGATATTGAACTAAATATTCCGTTAATGAGTGCTAGTATGGATACAGTTACAGAATCTAAAATGGCTATATCTATGGCAAGACAAGGCGGTATCGGTATAATTCATAAAAACATGTCAATAGAAGAACAAGCTTCAGAAGTAGATAGAGTAAAAAGAAGTGAAAGTGGAGTAATAGTAGACCCATTCTCTTTATCTAAAGGTCACACAATTCAAGATGCAGATAACATAATGGCAAGATATAAAATATCAGGCGTTCCAATAGTAGATGAAAACAACATATTAATCGGTATAATTACGAATAGAGATATCAAATTCGAAACAGATGTGACTAGACGTATAGAAGAAGCAATGACAACTAAAGAACATTTAGTAACTGCAAGAGAAGGTATAACTCTAGAAGAAGCTAAAGATATATTAGGTAAACATAGAATTGAAAAATTACCAATAGTTGATGAAGAAGGTCATTTAAAAGGATTAATAACTATAAAAGATATAGAAAAGAAAATTCAATACCCTAATTCAGCAAAAGATAAAAAAGGCAGACTGCTTTGTGGAGCAGGTGTAGGAATAACTAACGATTTATTAGAGAGAGTAGATGCTCTTTATAAAGCAAAGGTTGATATAATAGTTTTAGATAGTGCACATGGACATTCACAAAATGTAATAAATGCCCTTAAAAAAGTAAAGGCTGCATATCCTGATCTTCCGGTTATAGCGGGTAATGTTGCAACAGCAGCAGGTTGCGAAGATTTAATAAAAGCTGGTGCAGATTGTGTTAAAATAGGTATGGGACCTGGTTCTATATGTACAACAAGAGTAGTTGCTGGTATAGGTGTACCACAAATAACAGCTATAATGGATTGTTATGAAGTAGCTAAAAAATACGATATACCAATAATAGCAGACGGTGGTATCCAATATTCTGGAGATATCGTAAAAGCTTTAGCAGCAGGTGCTAATGTTTGTATGATGGGATCAATGTTCGCAGGAACTGAAGAAAGTCCAGGAGAAATAGTATTATATGCAGGTAGATCATATAAAACATACAGAGGTATGGGTTCTATAGCAGCTATGGAAGATGGTTCAAAAGATAGATACTTCCAATCAGGACAAAAGAAATTAGTTCCAGAAGGTGTAGAAGGTATGGTTGCTTACAAAGGGAAAGCAGAAGATATAGTATTCCAAATGATAGGCGGAATAAAATCAGGAATGGGATACTGTGGAGCACCTACAATTGAACAATTACAAGCTAATGCAGAGTTTGTAAAAATAACAGCAGCTTCTTTAAAAGAAAGTCATCCACACGACATAAAAATAACTAAAGAAGCACCAAATTATAGTACGCAAGGAGATATGATGTAATGAAACATGAATTAGTGCTTGTTATAGACTTCGGAGGTCAATACAATCAGTTAATAGCTAGGAGAGTTAGAGAAAATAACGTATATTGTGAAATAATCTCTTACAAAACAGACATTGAAGAAATAAAAGCTAAAAATCCAAAAGGGATAATATTCACAGGGGGACCAAATAGTGCATACTTAGAAGATTCTCCAAGAATGGCAAAAGAAATATATGAAGCAGGTATACCAATATTAGGTATATGCTATGGTATCCAAACTATGTGCCATACTTTAGGTGGTGTAGTTAGAAGAGGTACTGCAGCAGAAAAAGAATACGGTAAAACTGCTATAACATACAAAGAATCAAAATTATTCGAAGGAATAACAACTAATTCTGTATGGATGAGTCACACTGATAGAATAGACTCAGTTCCAGAAGGTTTTGAAATAATAGCATACACTGCTGACTGTCCAGTTGCAGGTATACAAAACGTAGAAAAGAACTTATACGGAGTTCAGTTCCACCCAGAAGTTGAACATTCACAAGAAGGATATATGATAATCAAAAACTTCTTATACAACATATGTGGTGTTAAAGGAGACTGGACTACAGATTCATTCATAAAAGATAAAATCGCTGAATTAAGAGAAACTATAGGAGATAGAAAAGTACTTTGTGCATTAAGTGGTGGGGTTGACTCATCAGTAGCTGCAGTACTTGTTCACAAAGCTATAGGTGATAACTTAACTTGTGTATTCGTTGACCACGGTCTTTTAAGAAAAAATGAAGGTGACGATGTAGAAAGAATATTCAGAGATACTTTCGACATGAACTTAATAAGAGTTAACTGTGAAGACAGATTCTTATCAAAATTAAAAGGTGTTACTGAACCAGAAGCAAAAAGAAAAATAATAGGTGAAGAGTTCATAAGAGTATTTGAAGAAGAATCAAATAAACTTGGAAAAATGGACTTCTTAGTTCAAGGAACTATATACCCTGATATAGTAGAAAGTGGATTAGGTGGAGAATCTGTAACAATAAAATCTCACCACAACGTTGGAGGACTTCCTGAAGATGTTGCCTTCGAAATAGTTGAACCACTTAAAGAATTATTCAAAGATGAAGTTAGAAAAATAGGTTTAGAACTAGGAATAGAAGATAAACTAATATTTAGACATCCATTCCCAGGACCAGGTCTTGGAATAAGAGTTATCGGTGAAGTTACAAAAGAAAAATGTGACATATTAAGAGAAGCTGATGCTATATACATGGATGAATTAAGAAAAGCTGGTCTATATAGAGAAATATGGCAAGCATTCGCAACATTACCAGATGTTAAAACAGTTGGAGTTATGGGAGATGAAAGAACTTATGCTTACTTAGTAGGTTTAAGAGCAGTTGCATCTTCTGACGGAATGACTTCTGACTGGTACAAAATACCTTATGATGTATTAGAAAAAATAGCTAACAGAATAGTTAACGAAGTTGATGGAGCTAACAGAGTTGTGTATGACATAACTTCTAAACCTCCTGGAACTATTGAATGGGAATAAGAACTTCTAATAGTGTATACATTGTTAACAGTTAAAAATAAAAAGTAATCTTAAACATTAAAAGCCCTTATGATATTATTTTGGTCCAAATATATCATAAGGGCTTTTTCCTTTAAGAATGTTAATTTATAGAACTAATAAAGATTTTGAATGATTTCAAATCAGGTATATTTGGATAATTTTAAACAAGGTATATAGTAACGATAATACTTACAGAGAGAGAGGGGTAAGACCTAATCAACAACATAAGTATTAACAGTAATAGTTGTAGAATAGTAAGTGTAAAAAATTCTTGATTTTATTATTGTGATTCTGTAGAATTGAAAAGGATAATGGTAAGTTAAGGTGGGGTTTATAGACACTTGGCGAACCTAATGTTTTTGAAATATGTAGGAAATATATTTTCCTCAAAGCAAGTATACAATACACCACAGGAGGATATAGTAGATGAAATCAATTTATTTACTACTTACGAGATCTGACACATACGTGTCTAAGACAATTGGGTTAGCTACATCAGATAAGTATACACATATTTCTATATCATTTGATGAAAAGTTAGAGCCTTTATATAGTTTTGCGAGAAAATATAAAAGGACACCATTGCCTGCTGGAATAAGACATGAAGCTTTATATAGTGGATTTTATGAAAAATGTAACCATATTCCATGTGCCTTATATGAATTAAAAGTAGATGATGAAACATATGAAAAAGCCAAAAATCATGTTGATGATATGATGGAAAATGCAGATTGTTATAGATATAATGTTTTAGGATTGCTTTTATGCAGAATGAATATTGCATATGATAGAAAAAGTCATTATTTCTGTTCAGAATTTGTTAGTGAAGTTTTAGAGATGAGTAATGCATTAGAACTTCCGAAGCATCCTAGTTTAATGCGACCAGCTGATTATACAAAAATCGAAGAATTAAATTGCTTATTTGATGGAAAACTACATGAATTAAAACGTAGTATACAACCAGATTATGAGTATTGTTAAAAAATACCCTTGTGCAGAATTTAAAAAACTGTACAAGGGTATTTTAATTGGATAAGAAAATTATTTGAATAAGAAAATTATATTTTTATTAAAAATATAAGAAATTATTTTAAGTTTTTAAATTTAAGTTTATTCACTTCTAAGTGAAGTGACAGGGTCTTGTTTGGCAGCTGCTCTAGAAGGGAACACACCACCGATTAAAGTAAGTACTACACTTAATACAATCAGTATTAAAGCACTTGATACTGGTAAATATGCATTAACATCAGTCGTACCTAATAAAGCGTGTATGATTGCATTACCTGGAATTAATAATAAGCATGCAGTTCCAACACCGATTAATCCTGAGCAAAGACCAATTATAAATGTTTCAGCAGTGAATACTTGTGATACATTACGTTTGCTAGCACCTATTGCACGAAGTATACCAATTTCTTTTGTTCTCTCAAGGACAGAAATATATGTTATAATTCCTATCATTATTGAAGAAACAACTAATGAAACCACTTTCTCTAAGTTGTTTAGTTAATTCATAGCCATCCATTTTTGGCATCATAACATCACAAATCATTAAATCAATATAAGATTCATGTATAATTTTAAGCGCGATTTCACCATTTTGGGCAGTATAAACTTTATATCCATTGTCGCTCAAAACCGTACAATATAATTCACTTAATTCTTTATCATCTTCTACTATAAGTACAGAAAACAAAGTAATCACCCTTTCTTTTTATATATTTGTGTCATATTATTTCTTAAATATTTTATCAATTTAACCTCAACTAATTAAAACTTTTATTAATAGTTAAAATATGAATATTAAATAAATCCTTTCATAAATTAAAAGTAGTAAATAATATAAATTTTTCATAAGGTTTATACATAATAAGGGGGAGGGATATAATGAAAAAAATATTACTTATTTTAGCATCAGCCTTATTAGCAGTAATGTTGGTAGCTTGTGCAACGAATATAAAAAATTATGAGGGAACATATAAATTAAAAGAAATACATGTGGATGGTAAAGTTGTTAAGAAGGGTGATAAACTTTGGAATTTGACATATGGTGAAGACGGAGGAATGATAATTGAGCTTAAGGGAAATGGAAAAGGAATTATTAGAATGATTGGCTCAGAAGATGACGAATTTGAATATACAATAGAAAATCAAAAAATTATTATGATAAATGAAGGGGATTCAGTAGAAGGAAATATTAAAAGTAACAGTATAGAATTAAAAAACTGGAGGACAGAGTTGTTAATTTTTGAAAAGGTTGGATAGGGATAATTTGACTTATAACCTTAGCTAGTTAATATACTATTTAATTTAAATAAGTGTTATAATTATTTCAGAAAACAACACGCAAAGGGGAATAAAATTATGGAAATGCGCAGAAAAGACCGTATGTTAAATGAAGATCAAACTCTTGATATTTTAAATAGATCAGAATATGGCATACTTTCAACGATAGGGGTTGATAATGTACCTTATGGTGTACCAATGAATTTTGTATATGAAGATGGAGTAATATATTTTCATTGTGCAAAAGCTGTAGGATATAAAGTTAGCAATATAATACACAATAGCAATGCTTGTTTTACAGTTATAAATGATGTATGTCTTCAACCAAAAACATTCTCTACTAAATATAGTTCAGCTATTGTTTTTGGAAAAGTTTCAATAGTTGAAGATGAAGATGAAAAGAAAAAAGGTCTTGAGGCACTTATAAAAAAATTATCTCCAGAGTACATAGAATCTGGAATGAAATATATAGATAAGAGTGCATCTCAAACATATGTATTAAAAATGGAAATAACAGAAATGACAGGTAAAGGCAAAAAATAATAAAAATACAAGACCCATTGTGCAAGTTGATACATTGTACAATGGGTTTCTAATAAATATATATTAAATCAATCTAAACGTTAGGTGTGTGAAGTATAGATCTATTTTTATTCATCAGTTTTTCAAATGACTTATGATCTGATTGATATCCAATACCTTCTCTTTGCATATTTTCATCAATTAATTTATACGCCATACATGCATTTTTAATTTTATTTTTTTCAGTAGGCGATTGAGATTTATAAACTATTTTTTCTTGAGCTGGTATATCTTTTTCATATTGAGGTTTTATAAAATAAAGTGCGTGTTTAATTTTCCCACTATTATATAAAGACTGTATCACAGAGCCATTTTTAAGGTGTTGAAGATGCCAATCGTATTTATATGTGTGAGCAACATGCGTCACATTTTTAAATCTATGCTCAAAATCAAGAGCAGTTTGTTCCATAAGTTCAAAACTAGTACTTTCTGAATTATTTATTCTTGGAAGTAGTATAATATTTTCTTGTTTTACACCTAGTTGTTTTACAGCATCTAAAAATTCTCGTTCTCGATATTCATACTTTTGCATATTGCTTAATTGACTATATTTTTCATCTTTTAAAACTTTTATTCCAGTACCATAAGAAACTAAAACAACATATACGTTATCAGCCCCTCTTTCTTGTATAGCTTCTAATATTGCACTTGCGGCCCAAAGTGTTTCATCATCTTGATGTTGTGGATAAAAAACAACAGTATCCCCAAAATTAGAAGTATCATAACTAGTACTTTTATCTATAAAACCAACTAACAGTATTATTAAAAAAGATACAATTAGTGTTATTAGATTTTTATTCATGTAATTCCCTCCCTAAAATTGTTTAAATATATAATGTTTTTATAGAATAACTTCTTAAATTCTATTATACTTTTTAAATCTTACAAAAGAATTACAGTGAGATAAAAATATTATTACAAATTTGTTATATTATAATTTGAATATTATTAATACTATTGTTATATTTATAAATTTTAGTTCGTGACTCTTATAAAACTTAAGTGCGAAATTTTATAAGTTACATATTAATAGTATATCCATTAGCAATCAAAAAAAATTGGTTTTAATTTTATATGAATATTTATGAAAATCAGCCTAAAAGATAAATTTAAAAGCTCTATGTAGGTGATTTATATTGAACACAGAGCTTTTTAATGTTTATGACAAGTTCTATATTGAGATGGAGTTTTTCCAGTGAATTTTTTAAAAGTTGTACTATAGTAATTTTGATTATTAAATCCAACTGCTATAGCAATATCGAGTATATTTAAGTCTGTTTCTAATAATAACTGCTTGCTTTTCTCAACTCTAAAATGATTTAGAAAGTGACAGAAAGTATGTCCTGTAGCAGTTTTAAAAGAACTACAAAAATAACTTTTATTTAAATTTAAATGTTTACATAAATTCGTAATATTAATATTTTCATCAAAATGTTTATGCACATATTCAATAGACTTTTTTATATAAGGATTAAATGATTTAGTATCTAAAGCTTTATTAAATTTATCAGTAGAAATTCCTATGATAAAATTAGCACAATAATTTAAGCATTCCAATGGAAGATAAGGAATACTAGAAGTACTATTTTCTGTTTTGGTTGTAGTTATTGGACCTAATATAAAAAAACCAACATATTTATTTAATTTTGAGATATTTACTATCCTATAGTAGATATCTTCAGATATCTGTATATTTTGATTTAAACAATCGTGCCCATTATTGACTAAATTATAAATATCGTCTGTAGGAAATAATTTATTAAAAGTTTTATCATATCCTATTTTATAGATTTCATTTAGTTCAAAAGAAATAGCTTTAACTGGTATTTTACAGCAATAATAAAAATCATTTAATGTTGAAGTTATAAGATTCATGTCTAGCGCTCCTTAAAATGATATATAAACATTTATTAATATATTGCAAAATATAAATGTATTATAAAATATTAAAAATTATAAAATGATGAAAATAATTATCATTTCATAATATATTATTTAGAAACAAAAGTCAATAATAGTAATTTCAATGGAATATATGAAATTAATAAAAAAATTTAGGGATATAAAATCATAAAATTAAATTGATAATTTCTAACAAAAAAGTAGTTGACTTGGAGTTAACTTAAAGGGTGTTTTTTAATTCTAGTTAATTTTTTAAAATTCAACAGATGTCTATTTTTACACTATATTTATTTAAATTAACTAAATATAGTATAAAAAAAACAAATATATTTAAATTTAAAAGAAGAATTACATTATATAATAAATGTGTTAATGAAAATCAATATCAAAAAATAATTGAATTAATTATAAAAAATTTTAAAAGGAGAGTATAGCAATAATGAATAAAAAGAATATTTTCAAAATCGTACTAGACATAGTTATGATTGCTCTGTTTATAACATTTTTCAACAAAAACTTAATCAGTTTCCAATTCCATATTAAAAGTGGGATGATATTTGGTGCACTTATACTAGTACATATAATTGTAAACAGAAAATGGGTAGTAAATATAACAAAGAGAATCTTTGATAAAAATTTAAAAGCGAGAACAAGAATATCTTATATTATAAGTGCTTGTTTATTTATATTAGTTTTCACAATATTAGCAAGTGGTATATTAATGATGAAAGCTGATAATTATGATAGAGTAATGTTCTGGAAGATGCTTCACATAGGTGCTTCTTATTTATCAATAGCATTTATAGGTCTTCATGTTGGACTTTACTGGAACTTTATAAGAAACTTCTTCAAAAAGATGTTCAATATAAAAAATTCTACAACAGTATCAAAAATATTAGCAAGAGTTATAGTTGTAGCAATATTAGTTTTAGGAGTATATAACATACATACTCAATCTTACTTCGCAAAAGTAAATAACACACTTTCATATGCTATTGAGCATATACAACCTCAAGATTTAGAGGCACCAGAAGGTGGAGGTCACTACGAAAAAGAAAGTCTATCTTTCTTAAAATTAACTAATATATATGGAAGTATAGTAGCAGTATTTGCAATAGGAACTTACTACATAGATTCTGCAGCTAAAAATAATAAAAAATCTGCTAAAAATAACAAAATACAACAAGCGAGTTAATAAATGAATTAGCTTGATTCATATATGTAATTATGCTAAGATAAGTTTAACATTTCAAACTTAAAATTCATAGTTTTCTAGGGTTCCGTAGTATTTATATACTAGCTGGTCCGAGAGAAAACGCACAAGTTATTTGTGAACACGGAAGGAGAAAAGCCTGGGAGATATTTAATTATATTTCCCAGGCTTTTTTTTTATTTAAGCAACGGAATCTTTGATTCGTTGGCGCCATGAACGAAGTGAATTTTAAGCAACGGA
>NZ_CABQXJ010000047.1:0-24034 GCF_902468165.1 uncultured Intestinibacter sp. | reverse complement strand
AAATTCGATATGTAAATCTAAATTCCTCTATAAATTATAAAAATAAAATAAATTTTTAAAATTACAATCAAATCAATCCGTATAAGATAATTTTAAAGTTAATCCGTCTTCTCCAATAATAGTATCTTCAAAAAGATTAGTGGCGTTTTGGATAAAGTCTTTTGGATTTTCAATAGATGGACTAAAATGAGTTAGTAGTAATTTATCTACATTTCCGGCATTTGCAAGACTAGCAGACTCTCTAAAAGTCATATGTTTGTTTTTGACGGCTTTTGATATATCTAAATCATCTCCATACATACCTTCACATATAAATAAATCGCTCTCATATATAAACTCTGGTATTTCAAAAGTAGGTCTAGTATCAGTTATAAAACTAAGTTTTATTCCCCTACGATTTTCACCTAACACCATATCAGCATAATATGTCTTATCTTTATAAATTGCTGAAGAGTTTTCTTGGAGTTTTTTCCATAGATTTTGAGGAACTTGGTTCAAAATTGCTTTTTCTCTATCAAACTTAGGTTTTCTTTTAAAATACAAGCTATATCCGATACATTCAGTAGAGTGGTCTAAATTTATTGTAGATATATCTATATCTTTTAAAATATCATGTTCTAAAGAAAATGTTTGTTTTGGGTTTTCAATTATATTAACTTTATATGGAAGATATTCAACCAAGACTTTTATAGCCTTCATAGCATCTATTATGCCGATTGGCCCTACTATAGTTAAATCGTCTGTTTTCCCGCTATTACCCATTGTCTGTAAAAGACCAATTAATCCTATTATATGGTCTCCATGTAAATGAGTTATAAGTATTAAATCTATATTTTTAAATCCACAATTGTATTTTTTCATAGCAACTTGTGTACCTTCACCACAATCTATAAGTATTTTACTACCCTTATAATTTATAAAAAGGGAAGATAGAAATCTATTAGGCATAGGAACATTGCCACCACATCCTAGTAAAGTTAAATCAATCATTTAAATCTCCTTTTAAATTAGTATTTAGAGGTATTTCTTAAAAAATATTTAAGAAATTTTATATAATATGTAAAAATAAATAGTAAAATCTATTGTAATATTAATATTATATATATTTTAACCATTTAGTATAGTATTAGTAAATAGAAAGGGGAGTATTATGCAAAAAAGAAATGCTTTGGGATTTATTTTGTGTGCTACTTTATTTATATGTTGTGGGTGTAGTAGTGAAATAAATAAAAGTAGTACAACTTCTAAAATCAATACCGTAGGCAAAACTGAAACGATTTTAGTAAATAAGGAGAAAAATACAATAAAAGAGAGGTATGACGTACCTAAGGGATATGAAAGGATAAGCGTAGAAGAAAATAATTTTGGGGAATTTTTAAGAAATAGCAAATTAGAAAAATACGGCGAGAAGGTAAAGTATTATAACGGAAAAACAAAAAATAAAGAAAATGTATACGATAGTGTTTTCGATGTAGATATAGGAGATAGAGATTTACATCAATGTGCAGATGCTGTGATGCTTTTGAGGGCTGAATATTTATATCAAAACGAAAGATATGATGAAATAAGTTTTGAGTTTGTAAATGGATTTAAGGCTGAATACAGTAAGTGGAGAATGGGGTATAGAATAAATGTCGGTGAAAATTCGTGTTCATATTATAAAGGTGCACAACCTGATAATTCATATTCGACTTTTAGAAATTATATGGATTTAGTTTTTGCATATAGCTCTACATTATCTTTAGAAAAAGAATTAAAAAGTGTAGATATAAATGATATGCAAATAGGAGATGTATTTATAAAGGGAGGTTCTCCAGGTCATTGTGTAATAGTAGTAGATATGGCGCAAAATAAATCTACAGGAGAAAAAGTATTTATGCTAGCACAAAGTTATATGCCAGCACAACAAACACAACTTCTTATAAATCCAAACGACAAAAATTTAAGTCCATGGTATAGCTTAGATTTTGGAGATACTTTAAATACACCTGAGTGGACTTTTAAAAAAGATCAATTAAAAAGATTTTAATACAAAAACTGATTTTCTATTTTATTTGTAGGAAATCAGTTTTTAATTGCACCCATACAATTACTAATTTATACTAAACTGTATTGAAATAAAGGCCATATAATATATAATATGCTTATATGATTGTTAAAAATTATATAATTTTTATTATAATTAATAATACAATACAAATTTATACATTAAAAATAGGGGGACAAAATGGAGAAAATGAATAACAAAATAGTTTACACACCAGGGCCATCAGAAGTTAGAGAAAATGTAAGATTAAAAAGAGCAGAAAAGACTACTAATCCTGATGTAGACGTAGATTTCTGTGAGTTTTATAAAAATACATGTGACAAAATGGCGAAAATCTTAAAAACACAAAACGATGTTTATATTTTAAGTGGAGAAGGTATTTTAGGATTAGAAGCAGCGTGTGCATCACTTACAGAAAGCGGAGATAGAGTTTTAGTAATTGATAATGGTATTTTTGGAAAAGGATTTGACGATTTTGTAAAAATGTATGGAGGAGAAGTAGTTTATTTCTCTGATGATTATCATAAAGCTATTGATGTAGAAAAATTAGAACAGTTCTTAGAAAAAGATCACGATTTTAAATACGCAACAGTAGTACATTGTGATACTCCTACAGGAGTTTTAAATGATTTATCAAAAATAGGACCATTACTTAAAAAATACAACATACTTACAGTTGTAGATTCAGTTGCCGCTATGGTTGGAGAAAATATCGAAGTAGACAACTGGCAACTAGATATAGTTTGTGGTGGGTCACAAAAGGCTATTTCAGCTCCAACAGGTCTTACAATTCTGTCAGTTAGTGAAGATGCTAAAAAATCTATGAAAAGTAGAAAAACACCTATTGTAGGATTTTATTGTAACTTAACAATATGGGAAAATTATTATAGAGATAAATGGTTCCCATATACAATGCCAATAAGCGATATTATGGGGCTTGATGTAGCATTAGACAATATATTAGAAGAAGGCATTGAAAATGTTCAAAATAGACATTTTAAAATAGCAAATGCGACAAGAAATGCAGTAAAAGAATATGGACTTAATTTATTTTTAGAAGATGGATATTCAAATACTGTAACAGTAGTTGATATTGAAGAAGAAATTGGTGCAGGAAACTTAGTAAAACATCTACTAGAAAAATATAATGTAGTCATGACGACTTCATTAGCTAAATATACTGGTAAAATACTTAGAATTGGGCATATGGGAGAAAATGCAAAATACGAAGCTATAGTACCTATTCTTAATTATGTAGATTTAGGCCTTAAAGACTTAGGATTTAAAACAGATAAAAATTTAGTAGATTTATTTAATAAATATTATAATGCATAGAAAATAAATTTAAAATATATATAAAGGGGAGAGGAAAATGCAACAAGTAGAACAAACAAAAGTCAATACTAAAGACTTAGTAGAAACGGCGCTTTTAGTTGCGCTAGTTTATATAGCGACGAGATTTATAAATATAAGACTTCCAATAGCGGCATCTGGAGGATTAGTTCATCTGGGAAATACAATGTTGTTTATTTCAGCAATAGTTTTTGGACCTAAAAAAGGAGCAGCAGCAGGGGCATTTGGAATGGGTCTATTTGATTTATTATCAGAATGGGCAATGTGGGCTCCATTTACATTTGTAGTAAGAGGAATTATGGGATATATAATAGGAAAAATAGCTTGGTCTAATGGAAGAAACGGCGATAATATGCTTGTAAATATTGCAGGAATATTAGTATCAGGAGTTTGGATGATAATAGGATATTATATAACAGAAGGTGTTTTATATGGAAACTGGGTATCTCCAGTTATGTCAATACCGGGAAATATAACTCAAATAGTAGTTGGATTAGTAATTGGAGTTCCAGTTGCTAAAGCATTAAAAAGATATATTAAATAAAACGATTTAAAATACCTTAAGAAAGGTTATACTTATTTACAGTTTAAAAAATAGAATTATTTATGTGAGAATTTAAAAAGGAGGTAAATACCTCCTTTTTGAATTTTGAAATAAAAATGTTTTTATTTCATTCTATCTTGTTTATATAAATTTCTAATATTGTAACAACCAAGAATTACACAAAATATTGCAATAGCTATCTTTGCCATACCTTACCTCCAAATATAATTAACAAGAATACTCATCAACATCATTAAATAATTTGTTTAATACTTTTTTTATTATATCATAATTAAAACCTTTATAAGCCAAATGATTGCCTATTTTTTGATATGCTTTTCTTGGATCTTCATTTTTTAATCTATCGTATCTTTTTTTACCTAGATAAAGAGCATTTTCAAATTCTTTATCTATATCTATTTCATCTATTGCATTTTCAATAATATTTTTATCTATACCTTTGTTGTATAAATTTTGTTTTATTTTATTTTTTCCGTATTTGTTTAAATTGACATTAGTATTTACTATTCGACTTGCTAAATCTTCATCGTCTACAAATTTGTATTTTTGTAAAAATTCAATAACCATATCTATAGTATCTTCTTCGTAATCTGAAGATAGTTTTTGTCTTATTTGTTTTTCTGATTGACTTGCCTTTGAAAGTATTGATAATGCTTTATTTTTAGCTTTCATATACATTTCATTGTCTAGTATACTTTTTAAATTATTAGGGTCGATTTCTTGTCCTTTTTTTAAATTAAAAGTAAATACAAGTTCTTTATAAATTGCCATAAAGAATTTTTCATCAACATATATATTAACTCTATCATCTCTTTTTTTCTGAGATTCTATTTTTGTTATAATTCCCATGTTTATTCTCCTTAATTTTTGTTAATATTTATATTATACTACAGAAGATTATTGACAAAAAACAATCATTTTAAATAATAATTTATGAAATAGTAAGATAATAAAGATTTTTGTACCCGACATAATTAAAAATGATATAATACTATTATATTTGTAAAAAAAGGAGAGTATTGATGAGTATTTACGATTTAGTTATCGAATCTAAATTTTATAATAACGATAAGATAGCAGATTTTGAAAGAGATTGCGAGGGACTAAGAGTAGGGGTTTTGGGAGGGACTTTTGATCCAATACATTATGCCCATTTGGCAACTGCAGAATTTATAAGATGTAAATATAAATTAGACAAAATTATATTTATACCATCTGGGGACCCGCCACATAAATTATGGAATATTACTAACAAATACGATAGATATAATATGGTATTATTATCAATTGCTAAAAATAAAGATTTTATAGCATTTAATACTGAAATGGAGAAAAAGGGAAAAACATATACTGTAGATACACTTAGACATCTAAAACAAAATTATCCGGGGGCACAATTTTTCTTTATAACAGGGGCAGATGCTATATGTGATATAGAAGAGTGGAAAGATGTCGAAGAAAACTTTAAATTAGCTACATTTATAGCAGCTACTAGGCCGGGAATAAGCCTGCTTAGAGCACAAGAACAAATTGAAAAACTTGAAATAAAATATAATGCAAACATAATAAGCGTATATGTTCCATCTTTAGATATTTCTTCTACATACATAAGAGACCAATTAAAAAGAGGTAATTCAGTAAGGTATTTAATCCCTGAAAATGTAGAAAAATACATATATGAGAAAAACTTATACGGGGTTGGAGATGAATAATTTGGATATACATAATATAGATAAAGACAAAATAATAGAAAAATTAAGCACAATGCTAAAACCAAATAGACTACAACATTCGATTAATGTTGCAAATTGTGCAGTTAAACTGAGCGAAATATACAGCTATGATAAAGATAAAGCTTATTTAGCTGGGCTTGTGCATGATTGTGCAAAATACTTTACAAAAGATCAAGTAGATTTTTATGTAAAAAAATATAACATAAAATTAGACCCACTAGAAACAAACAATATAGCACTATCTCATAGTGTTATAGGGTCTTTTGTAATTCAAGATGTATTTAATATACAAGATATGGATATAATAAATGCAGTGAGATATCACACGACAGGAAGAGAAAATATGTCTACACTAGAAAAGATAATATTTATGGCAGATATGATAGAAGAAGGTCGTAATTTTCCAGGAGTTGACGAGCTTAGAAAGCTATCATTTAATGGACAGCTAGATAAGGCATTGATTACTTCATTAAACAACACAATAAAATTTGTAATAGAAAACAATCAATTAATTCATCCAAGAAGTGTAAGCGCTAGGAATTATCTTATGCAAGAAAATATTTAAATTTGTTGGTTCAAGTCTAAATATATGATATAATAGATGAATATGTTGTTTTATAATGTATGAATTATACATTATATATATAAAAACAATTTTTTTGAAAGTGAGGTAACTAAATGACAGTTGAACAAATGGTCAAAGTTGCGTACGATGCAATTGACGATAAATTAGGCCAAGATATATCGATAATTAATATAGGAAAAGTTTCTAGTCTTTGTGACTATTTTATAATAGCTACAGCTTCTTCATCTAGACAAGTAAAAGCTATAGCTGATAGTGTACAAGATGCATTCACAGCAGAAGGTATAGAACCAACAGCTAAGGAAGGATACGACACACAAACTTGGATATTACTTGATTATGCAGATATAATAGTACATGTATTTGATGAAGAAAATAGAGAATTCTACAACTTAGAAAAACTATGGAAAGATGCTCCATACGTAGATGTTGACACATTAAACTAAAAATGATAATATATTGAATTATAGCGAAAAATTTGAAATTTTATGTATAAACTGAAAATTTTATCAAATAAACTAAAGTAGTAGGTAATAGAATTTATTCAGAGAGCTAATGGTAGGTGTGAATTAGTTAAATAATATTTCCGAACTTGTTAGTATTAAATTATTTGGCCGTAGTTGGCTTAAAGACTATCTAAGTGAGTCTTTTTATAGGCTAATTAGGGTGGTACCGCGAAGAATATATCCTCGTCCCTAAACAAATTTTGTTTAGGGCGAGGATTTTTTTATTATACAAATAACTTGGAAATAAAAAACATTATATTTATTAAACAAATCAGAATTAGGAGGTAACATAATGAGCGTTTACAAGTTTAAAGATGTTGAAACTAAATGGCAACAAAAATGGGAAGAAACAAACCAATATAAAACAGATACAAGAGATACATCAAAACCTTTATACTACACATTAGAGATGTTCCCTTATCCATCAGGGAAAATACATATGGGTCACGTTAGAAACTATTCAATAGGTGACGTTGTAGCGAGATTTAAAAAAATGGAAGGATACAATGTTCTACATCCAATGGGATGGGACTCATTCGGTCTTCCAGCAGAAAATGCTGCTATAAAACACGGAATACATCCAGCAAAATGGACTTATGAAAACATAGATGACATGAAAAACCAATTAAAATTATTAGGTTTAAGTTATGACTGGGAAAGAGAAATAGCAACTTCTAATCCAGATTACTACAAATTTACACAAGAAATATTCTTAAAATTCTTAGAAGCAGGTCTTGCATATAAGAAAAAATCTTTCGTAAACTGGTGTCCATCTTGTGAGACAGTTCTTGCAAATGAGCAAGTTGTTGGTGGACAATGTGAAAGATGTGACGCTGTAGTAGTTAAAAAAGAATTAGAACAATGGTACTTCAAAACAACTGAATTTGCTGAAGAATTATTAAATGACTTAGACAAATTAGAAGGTTGGCCAGAAAAAGTTAAAACAATGCAAAAAAACTGGATAGGAAAATCTCATGGTGCTGAAATAGTATTCGATATAGATGGTTCAGATGACCAAATGATCGTTTACACAACTAGACCAGATACAGTTTATGGAACAACTTTCATGGCATTAGCTCCAGAAAACCCACTAGTTAAAGAATTAGTTGCTGGTACTGAATATGAAGCTGATGTAGATAAATTCGTACAAAAAATGCATACTCAAACTGAAATAGAAAGAACTTCTACTGACACAGAAAAAGAAGGTATGTTCATAGGAAAACACGTAATAAACCCTATAACAGGAAGAAAAGTTCCTCTATGGATAGCAAACTATATATTAATGGACTATGGTACTGGTGCAATAATGGGTGTTCCAGCTCATGACGAAAGAGATAAAGAATTTGCTACAAAATACGGTATAGAAATAATAGACGTTATAGATGAAGATGGTAAAATGATAAATTCTGAAGAATTCAATGGAATGGATGCTACAGAAGCTCAAGATAAAATAACTGAAAAGTTAGCTAAAGAAGGAAGAGGTAAAAAGACTGTTAACTACAGACTTAGAGACTGGTTATTATCAAGACAAAGATATTGGGGTGTTCCAATACCAGTTGTTTACTGTGAAGAATGTGGTATAGTTCCAGTTGACAAAAAAGATTTACCAGTATTACTTCCAACAGATGTTGAATTTACTGGAAAAGGTGAATCTCCACTTACAACTTCAAAAACTTTCGTAAATACTACTTGTCCAAAATGTGGTAAACATGCGACTAGAGATGTAGATACAATGGATACATTCGTTGACTCATCTTGGTATTTCTTAAGATATATAGACAACAAAAACCAAGAAGCTATGTTCGATTCAGAAGTAGTAAACAAATGGATGCCAGTTGATCAATATATCGGTGGTGTAGAACATGCTATAATGCACTTACTTTACGCTAGATTCTTTGTTAAAGCATTAAAGAGAGTTGGCATGGTAGATTTTGACGAACCATTCAAAAACTTACTTACTCAAGGTATGGTATTAATGGATGGTAGCAAAATGAGTAAATCTAAAGGTAATACAGTATCACCTCTTGAAATAATAGACAAATACGGTGCTGATACTGCTAGATTATTCGTATTATTCGCAGCTCCACCAGAAAGAGACTTAGACTGGTCTGAACAAGGTGTTGAAGGATGCTTCAGATTCTTAAACAGAGTTTATAGATTAGTTGATGAATTAAAAGATATAGCTAAATCAGATGCAAAAGTAAATGTTGCAACTAAAGAAGATAAAGCGATGAGATTTACTATACATTCAACACTTAAAAAAGTTACAGATGATTTAAGCCATAAATTTGGATTTAATACAGCAATAGCTTCATTAATGGAGTTAATAAACGAAATGTACAAATACAAAGAATTAGATACTAGAAATGACGGAATAATCAAAGAAGGTATTGAAACTATATTAACTATACTTGCTCCATTTACACCACATGTAGGTGAAGAATTATGGCAAATGATAGGTAAAGAAGGAAGTATATTCGATATAAACTGGCCACAATTTGACGAATCTGCTTTAGTTAAAGATGAAGTAGAAGTAGTAGTTCAAATAAACGGTAAAGTTAGAGCTAAATTAAGCGTAGGTGCAAACATGACTAAAGAAGAAATGGAAAAAGTAGCTTTAGAAAATGATAAAATACAAGCATCTATAGGCGACAAAACTGTAGTTAAAGTTATAGCTATACCTAAAAAATTAATAAACATAGTTGTAAAATAATCTTTTAAACTTAAATAATTAAATAGATTAACTATATAAATCAAAAGGATGTCATATATAATGGCATCCTTTTTTTGTTAAAACTGAAATTTTATAAAAAATCATAAAAATATATAATGAAAAATAAAATATGGGCAAACTAGAAATGAAATCAATTTTTAAGAATAAAAAATTGTCATAGAAAATAGAAAGAAAAGAGGTTCTAAAATGAAAAAAATCCTTTACACATTAGTAATCATCTTATTTATAGCAGGATTTTCGGGAGTTTGCTCAGCTGACAATGATAAAGATGTATCTGCAGATAGTTATAAATACGACTATGAAGATATTATAATAAAAAAGGGTAATAAATCTGAAAAAGTTGTTGCACTTACATTTGACGATGGTCCTGATGAAGTATTTACTCCACAAGTTTTAGATATCCTAAAAAAATACGATGTAAAAGCGACATTTTTCTTAATAGGAGAAAAAGTTCCATACAATAAACAAATAGTTAAAAGAGAAAAAGAAGAGGGGCATGAAATAGGAAACCACACATACACACATATAAATGCAGCTAAAAAAACAAAATCAGAAATTGAATCAGAAGTTACAAAAACTCAAGAAGCAATAAAAGAAATAACAGGAGAATATCCGACATTATTTAGACCACCATACAGAGCGCTAAGTAGAGACTTATGTCAGGTGGTAAAATCTAAAAATATGAATATAATACTATGGTCTAATATAGACGTAAGGGATTGGTCTAATCCAGGGGTAAATACAATAGTGAGCACTATAGATGAAAAAGTCGAAAATGGAAATATAATAATTTTACACGACTACAACACTGTTAGAAACGACAAATCTCAGACAATACAGGCTTTAGATATAGTAATTCCAAAATTAAAAGAAAAAGGATATAAATTCGTAACTATTTCACAATTGATGGAACATATAGATAAATAAAACTAAATATATAAAATAATATAAAAAGAGATGTTGGATAATTAAATTCTGACATCTCTTTTATAAAATGCATTTTTTAGGTATAATGTAGAAAAATACTTTTTTAGGAGGCAGATATGTATGAATTAATGATAATACTTTTAATAGGTATTGATCAAATTGTAAAGAATTGGGCTTTAAATGAATTAAAATATAAAGGGGCTATTACTGTAATAGAAAATGTATTTAACTTGACTTATGTTGAAAATAGAGGGGCAGCATTTGGATTATTTGAGAATAATCAAATGATATTTGTAGTAGTTGCACTAATTGCATCTATTGCTGGACTTTATATGTTACATTCTAAAAAAATAAATTCAAAGATATGTAAGTTCTCGATTGTATTAATTATAGCAGGGGCTTTGGGGAACTTAATAGATAGAGTTAGATTAGATTTTGTCGTAGATTATTTTGATTTTGTATTTATATGGAATTATGTTTTCAATTTAGCAGATTGTTTTATAGTAGTAGGTACAATATTACTTTGTATATATGTAGTATTATTTGACTCAAATACAAAAAAACAATAAACTAGATAAGTATTAAAAATAAAATTTAGATGTATATTTAAATAATATACAATAAATATTAAAAAGAAAGTGAAATAAATATGAACAATAAAGAAAATATTCAAGATGAAATAAGAGAATTCTTAGTTCTAGGAGACGAAGAAGGAGATAGACTAGATGTTTATTTATCTTCGCAATTAGGAGATATGTCTAGAAGCTATATTCAAAAGATAATAAAAGATAAAAAAGTAAAAGTAAATAATAAAATAGAAAAAGCAAAATATGCTGTAAAAGAAGATGACCATGTTGTTATAGAAATACCAGCACCAAAACTTTTAGAAATAGTACCACAAAATATACCGATAGATATAGTATATGAAGATGACGACTTACTAATAGTAAATAAACCGCAAGATATGGTAGTTCATCCTGCACCGGGAAATTATGAAAATACTTTAGTAAATGCAATCTTATATCACTGCAAAGACAACTTATCATCTATAAATGGAGTAATAAGACCTGGTATTGTACATAGGATTGATAAAGATACTTCGGGAATTTTGATGATAGCTAAAAATAATAATTCACACAATTGTCTAGCAGAACAACTAAAAGACCATTCAATAACTAGAGAATATGAATTTATATGTCATGGAGTTGTAAAACAAGACAAAATAACTGTAGATAGACCAATAGGAAGAAACCCAAAAGATAGACTTAAGATGGCAATTGTAAAAGATGGAAAAAGAGCAGTTACTCACTTTGAAGTTATACAAAGATATGATAACTTTACACACATGAAAGCTAGTTTAGAGACTGGTAGAACTCATCAAATAAGAGTTCATGCGGCTAGTATAGGGCATCCACTTTTAGGGGACCCTATATATGGACCTAAAAATTCAAAAATAAAATGTAGTGGTCAGACACTTCATGCAAGAAAATTAGGATTTATACATCCAACAACTAAACAATACGTCGAGTTTAACTCTGAATTGCCAAGTTATTTCGTAGAAATACTTAACAAAATAAAATAACTATTGAAATAATAAACTTAAAATTATATAATGTTATTTAAGTAATAAAGAACTCGATTAAAATTAAAATTTAACATAAACGTAAAAATATAGATATACCTTTAATTGATACAGAGAGATCATAAGGCATAGATGTACTTTTGATGCGCGAAAGTATAACTTCCTGTCTTGTGCAGGAAGTTTTTTTGTTGAAATAAAGATTCTCATATTTATACGGTAATACTAAAGAAAAGGAGGCAGACATGATAGAAAAAGCTAGATTAATGGATGAAAAAGCAATCGCTAGGGCTATAACTAGAATAAGCCATGAGATAATAGAAAAGAACAAAGGTGTCGAAGATGTTATCTTAATCGGTATAAAAACTAGAGGTGTACCTATAGCAAATAGAATTGCGACAAGAATAGAGCAAATCGAAGGACACAAAGTGTCAACTGGAGAAATGGACATCACATTATACAGAGATGACCTAAAAGAAATCCAACATGAACCTGTAATAAACGGTACAAATATAGACGTAGACATAAACGACAAAATAGTAGTTTTAGTAGACGATGTTTTATATACAGGAAGAACAGTTAGATCAGCTCTAAATGCTATTATGGACTTAGGAAGACCAAAAGCTATACAATTAGCAGTATTAGTAGATAGAGGTCACAGAGAGTTACCAATAAGAGCAGATTATGTAGGTAAAAATGTACCAACATCAAAACAAGAAATAATCTCTGTTGAGTTATTAGATATAGACGGAGAAGATTCTGTAAAAATAAAAGAATAATAAAAATAATAAAATTTGAGAAATAATAAACGAAATTAAATTTATATAATATTTGGAGGTATATATATGAGAAAAGCGGCTTTATCACTTCAACATTTACTTGCGATGTTTGGATCGACAGTATTAGTTCCTCTATTAACAGGATTTGACCCATCAGTGGCAATATTCTGCGCAGGTATAGGAACATTAATATTCCATTTTTGTACAGATTGGAGAGTACCAGTATTTTTAGGTTCAAGTTTTGCCTTTATAGGTGTAATAAATCAAGTTTCAGATGCATTTAATGGAGATTTGGCTTATGCACAAGGAGGAATTATAGTAGCAGGATGTTTATATATAATAATGTCTTTAATTGTTAAATTCATAGGTGTGGAAAAAGTAAAAAAATATTTCCCACCACAAGTTACAGGTGCAATGATAGCAGTTATAGGTTTAAACTTAATTCCTTCAGCAGTAGATATGGCAATGACTTATTTACCAATTGCAATAATTACTTTAGCAGTAGCAATGGGAATAAATCAATTTGCAAAAGGTAGCATAAAACAATTTGGTGTAATAATAGCAGTATTTACAGGATTAGCACTTAGCTTCATCTTAAAACAAGTAGATATTACAACAGCAAGTCAAGCTAGTTGGTTTGCAATACCAAACTTTAGACTACCAAAATTCAGCTTAGAGGCAATTTTAATGATAGCACCAGTAGTTCTTGCAACATTTATGGAACATATAGGTGATATAACTACAAATGGAACAGTTGTTGGACAAAACTTTATAGAAAATCCAGGTCTTAATAGAACTTTATTAGGTGATGGACTTGCAACAATATTTGCAGGATTTGCAGGTGGACCTGCTAATACTACTTACGGTGAAAATACTGCACTTTTAGCAATAACTAAAAACTACGACCCAAGAGTTTTAGAGTTAACAGCAGTATTAGCAATAGTATTATCTTGTGTAGGTAAATTCGGAGGCTTTTTACAAAGTATACCACAAGCCGTTATGGGTGGAATAAGTATATACCTATTCTCTATGATAACTTATGTAGGAGTTAAGAGTATAAAAGACAGCAAATGCTATGAAGGAAATATAAAAAATGTGATAATAATGGCAACAGTACTTATAATAGGTCTTGGAACTTCATACTTAAGTACTTTTGCAGGAATAGAAATCGGAATACCACTATCACAAACTTCAAGCTTAACAGGACTTAGCTTAGCTGCTATAGTCGGGGTTATTTTAAATAGAGTTTTAAACAATTCAGAGTTTAAAGACCAAGAAGTAGAAGTAGAGACAGCAATAGCTGAAAGTAAATAATCGAGAAATAGTACTAATTAAAAATCACAAATTATACAACTTGTATAATTTGTGATTTTTTTGTGGATATTTTCATCTAATTATCATAAATAAATATTATAATTTACTTATAGATGTTAGGTTTTGTTGGGAGAGATTTAGATGAAGATAAAAAGCGTAGTGATCAGCAATTATAAATCTTTAGGAGACGAAAGAAATACTTTACTCTTAGAAGATAATATAACAGCTCTAATAGGAAAAAATGATTCGGGGAAAAGTAATATTTTAGAGGCTTTGGGCAATATGTCATTTACACATTATATTAATACGGAGTTTTTTAGCAAAAAAAATAGATATACAAAAAAGAGTATAGTTATAACATTAGAATTAAAATTTACGGAAAGTGAATGTAAAAAGTTTTCAATAGAAAATAAGAAATCAAAAACTATATTTAAGTTTTATTCGAGTGATGATATTGAGTTTGAAGGTGGATTTTCATTATTATTTGATCAGGATAATGAGCTAAAAAATGCAATTTATTATTTAGAAGATAATTTATTGAGCTACTTTAAAATTTACTCTCAATATACGACTAAAGAATTTATTGAAAGTATAGATGATAAATTGGATAAATTAATAGAGATTGACAGTAGGATTTGGACTAAATATAAAAAAAGTTTAAATGAAATACTAGAAGTATTAATTTTGCAGCAAAAAGACATGGCTTATGAAGGATATAATGAAGAATGTTACACACTTATAAGGCATATTGAGACGATAAAGAGTAAAATTAAAAAGAAATACAAAGTGCTTCCAGTATTTTATTATAGAACTAATGAGGAAGAACTACAAAGTATATATAATGTTGAAGAAATAAAATCAGCGATAAAAAGCAAAAAAGGGCTTTTATATAAATTTATGGTCATTACAAAAGCTCCATTAGATGAATTTATAAATTCTATAGATTCAAAAGATGAAAATGAGCGAAATAAGTGTAGAAGTAGTATTAAAGAAAAAGTAAAGTATAATATACAAAAACAATTTAATTATTTTTTTGAAAATAATATAGATACAAAGATAAAAGTCAACTTTGATAATGAATGTCTAAAAATATATCTAAAGACAAATGACAATCAAATCAATTTAGAAGAAGAAAGTAATGGTCTTAAATGGCTTTTCAACTTGTTTATAGAACTTTTATACGAGGATTTAGAAAATAAAACGATAATATATTTATTAGATGAGCCAGGGGTATATCTTCATGTAAATGCTCAAAGAGAATTACTAACATTATTAAAAAGTCTATGTAATAATGGAAGTCAGGTTGTTTATACAACACATTCTCCATATATGATAGACACAGAAGATATAATAAATGTCAGAGCTATAGAAAAAGATGAAAATGGAATAAGTCATATATTTAATAATGCGTATGACAATAAGTTTAACTCATCTTCAAAAAGAGAAACATTGACACCTCTTTTAAAAGCAATTGGAGCAGATATAAAATATAATTTAGGGCCTCGATTAGATAAATTAAATATAGTAACAGAGGGAATTACTGACTATATGTATTTTACAGCTATGTTAGATTATTTAGAAGTGCAAGAAGAAAAAAGGCCTTATATTTTGCCGTCAGTAGGAGCTGGCAATGTAAATGCACTTGTATCTATATTAATTGGTTGGGGATGCAATTATAAAGTTGTATTAGATTATGATAAAGCGGGAGTTATAGAGTGCAACAAGCTTATTGAAAATTTAAATTTAAGATTGAATAAAGAAGTGTTTTTTATAAATTGCAAAAAAACTATGGCAGAAAAAGAATTTATAAGAAATCCAGAATTTGTAGAGACTCTTATAAGTCAAGAAGATAAAAATCAACTTTCAGTAAGATATGAAGAAAACAAAACTATGGCAGCAAAAGAATTTTACGACAAAGTAATAGCAAAAGATATAGTTTTAAGTGAAAAGACTGTAAATAACTTTAGAAAATTGTTTATGAATCTGAAAATAATAGAATAAATACAAATTAACAGCTATCTAATGGTAGCTGTTTTTTGTTGACAAATAAAATGTATTATTGTATTATTATATTGGTACAAAGATTGTAAAATATTGTTGTATATATGAATAACACATAACCCCTTTGTTAAATATAATAGAGGAGAATGATATAAGAGCTTTATGTTGAATATATTAAGATGAATAGATAGAACTATATGACAAAATTGTAAGCTAATTGTAAGTTCAAAATATAGAGAGAAGTGATATATTATATATAGAAATAAATAATTAAAACGAGATATTTAAAATCTTCATAAAATTGTAAGTTTTTTATTAAGAAAATTTTATGATTGTCTATTTATAATAAATAATAGAAAGTGGATATAAGGGTAAGGATATATGGAGGTATATTTATGAAGGATTATAAAAATTTATTTTTTAAGATATTAAAAAACGGGGGATTATTTTTGATATTAATAATATTTACATTTTACTTTGTATTTAAAGATATGGATTTAAATGCAGTGGCTAAAACTATATCAAATGTAAATATAATGTATATATTAACAGCAGTTACATGTATGTGTGTATTTTTATTATGTGAAGCTAGTAATTTTAGAAGAAACCTTAGTGCTTTAGGATGTAAAACAAATCTCCTAAAATGTATTAATTATTCAGTACAAGGATTTTTCTTTAGTTCAATTACACCTTCAGCTTCTGGTGGGCAACCGATGCAAGCTTACCAAATGTATAAAGATGATATAAAAATATCTCACTCTACACTTGTATTATTTGTTGAATTTATATTTTTCCAAACAGTAACTATAATGTACGCGATAATTGGATTTATAAGCCAACGTTCGCTTTTAGCTGGAAAAGTTAATTCTCTTATGATTTTATTTACTATAGGACTTATATGTAACTTTGCTATGCTTATGGCATTAGTATTAGTTTTATTCTATAGTGAAGGTGTTAAAAAAATACTAAATGTAATAGTGGGATTTTTAAAATTCTGTAGATTTAAAAAAGCAGATGTATTAAAAGAAAAAGTAGACTCAGTAATAGACGACTATAAAGACTGTGCTATGTATATAGTTAAAAACAAAGGAATAATGGTTAAAACTTTTATAACAAAATGTATACAAATATTTGCACTACACAGTATACCTTATTGGATTTATCGTTCATTTGGGTTTAATGAGTACTCAATATTTGTATTTATAGGAGTTCAAGCTGTATTATTTATATCAGTTTCTGCACTGCCTCTTCCAGGATCAGTAGGGGTTAGTGAAAGTGGATTCTTAACTTTATTTAAATTATTATTCCCTGTCACAGTATTAAATGAAGCTATGCTACTTAGTAGAGGGGTAAGTTTCTACTTATTTGTATTCTTGTGTGGAATGTTTATATTAGTTAAAGGATTTAAAGATTCTAGAGAAAAAAGACTTGCAAGAATACGAGCAGCAAAAGAAGCCAAAGAAAAGAAAGTATACAAACAAAGAGTTGTTCAACAAATATAATAAAAAGAGTCGTCAAATTATGCCGACTCTTTTTTTGGATAAACTAAATAAAGAGCAATATTTCTAAGTTAAAAATAACCTTAGTTTGACACAGTAATCCAAAGAGATTAAGATTTAATTATAAAGATAAAAATACAGTTCTGGTTGGTAGTCCAGACGCGGATAATCCGTCAGTAACCTGCATCCTTGATTGTCCATTCTTTATATAAAATTTAAGGAGTATGAAAATACAAAATTATTTTTATACTCCTTTTAAAATTCTTAAATATAAATATGGATTTTGATTTTATAAATTATAAATCAAATGATATTTGCTCGCTTTGGAATTTACTTTTATATTCTGATATTATATCTTCCATTTTATAAGTTATTTCTAACTCAGAGCATTTTTTCTCAAAATATTGTTGTAAAGATTTATAGTTTGGACTATTACATACATATTTATCACCATATAAATTTTGATATTTAGATACTAAATTAGGAAAATTTTCTCTTAGTTTTGTATAATAATAAAATCGTTGATTAGCTCTAAGGGTAACTCCGAACATAGGATAAATAAAGTTAGCACCTGATTTATAAGCTTGATTTATTATTTTATCGATATTATCTTTAGTATCGTTTATAAATGGAAGCAGGGGCATCATAAGTATGCCTGTATAAATTCCTGCTTCTCTTAATTTTTTTATCGCCTCAAATCTCTTAGATGATACACATACATTGGGTTCGATTATTTTGCTTAAATTATCATTACCACAAGTTATACTAAGTTTTACAATTACAGGTGAGTGCATGTTTATTTCTTTTAGTATATCTATATCTCTCAAAATTAAATCAGATTTTGTCGCTATAGCTACGCCAAAACCGTATTTATCGATTAATTTAAGTGATGATCTTGTTACTTCGTATTTCTTTTCAAATGGATTATATGTATCTGACATAGCTCCTATTTGAATAACTCCACTATGTCTTTTTGATTTAAGTTGCTTTTCTAAAATAGATATACAGTCTTTTTTTATTCTAACTCTGTCAAAGTCGATTATATTATAACAATTACTTCTGCTGTCACAGTATATGCAACCATGACAGCAACCTCTATATAAATTCATATTGTAGTCAGTCCCAAACCAATGGGAATTATCATATTGTATTTTTGATAAAATTTCCTTGGCAATAATAAATTCCATAATATATTTAAAGTTTTAAACTTTATATCCTTTCATATATTTTATTTATATTATAGACCAAAATATTGTTTTAAGGCAGCATTACCTCTATTTCATCATTTATGGTAATGCTTTTAATATCTTTAGGATTTAAAATCTTTGAAAAACTTGCATAAGATTGAGAATGACCAAATAAATCTCTTCCAATAGTTGAATAAGATGAAGTATTTGATATAAAGAAATCATCGCCAGAATATTCTGTTGAATCTTTCATTGTAACTTTACTTATAAAGTAATTATATTTCCCATTGCTTTTAATTCTTACAGAAAGAGGTGATAAAGTGACTGTTTTAACGCGAATTCTTCTATTGTCTACTTTATAAGATTTATTGATTACATAAGTTTTTGATGTATCTTTGCAATTTAATTTAAATTTTAAAGTCCAACTTCCTTTTATTAAATTTACAAAATCGCCGTACTCATCTTTATTCTTATTATAAGGATAGTAACCAAAATCTTTAAAACTAAGTCTTATATCACTATTGTTTATATCTTCTTCTTCCATAGTAATTAAAAGTGTAGAAGTATGAGAATCGTCATCTTCGGATTTTATAGACTCAAATGTCGCACTAGAAGAAGGTCTATAATCGCCATTTGATTTAACTTCAAAATTAAAGTCATTAAATGTTTTTAAAGAATGTGAAAATTCATCTTTTGTTTTTAACTTTAGTATTATATACAATGAGTTTTTATCACTGATGACTTGGGTAGCAGTTATTCTTAGCCCTTTGGATTCTACAGACTTATTTATATTTGCACCAGAGCCATTTATAAGAGATTCATTTTCTTTATTTATATTTAATAAATTAGCAAGTTGAGCATCAAATGAAAAGTAATCTGCAGCAAATGATAATGTAGAAATCATAAGCACAGAAGCTAAAATTATAGCTACAGTCTTTTTAAGTGATATTATTTTGCTCTTGCTTTTACTTTGATTGGATGAATTTTTAATTTTATCCATAGTCATATTAAAAATCTTTTCTTTTTCATTTTCACAAAGTGGTTTTTCATTATCTAGGTATTTGTCTTCATCTATATTATTTAATAATTTATCAATCTTTTTCATAAATAATCCCTCCCTTTATCAACTCTTCTTTTAAAATTGTTTTACTTCGATAAAGTATATTTTCAACTTTCTTTTCGCTTAAATTTAATTTTGATGCAATTACTTTTACTTTTTCAAAGTAAAAATATCTAAGTATAAAAATCGATCTATCAGGTTCTTTAAAATTATCTAATGTAGTTTTAATTATTTTCTTATTATGTAATTTTGAGTATTCATCTTCCATGTCTACATCTATACCTAAATCATTTTCTTCTATCTCAAATAGAGAAGTATTAGAGTTAGATGTTTTAAGTTTGTCGAAACAAGTGTTTCTTGCAATTGCATAGATATAGCTTTTTAATGATTTATTTTTCTCCTGGTTAAAATTGTCGATATTTTTCCAAAGCTTAAAAAAAGTATCTGATATAGCCTCTTCTATGTCTTCGCTATTTAAATTTATAAGTATATTTTTACAAATTGTATTAATAGCAGGACCATAAACATCGATTACCATTTTTATGCCGTCTTCAGGAGATTTTTTTAAAAGTTTGATGATTTTTCTCTCCTTAAATTTTTCCATTTAAAAACCTCCATTTTATTTTTATAAATACATTTTAATATAAGTATTAATTTAAGATAATTACCTTTTCATATATCAATACTTGTAAAAATAATTTTTCACTCAAAAATTTTGAAAAAAATTTAAAAATAATGTAACGAAATGTATATTTTATTATACTACTATATGAAACACAAATTTCTAGCTAGAAAGATAGGAGGATAAATGAAGCAAATTGAAAAGTTATACGATTTATATTCCAAAGATGTATATAGATTTATTTATTCACTTAGTTTTGATGAAGAAGTTGCAAAAGATATTATGCAAACAACATTTTTGGAGTGTATAAAGAGTATAAAAAACTTTAAAGGCAATTGTAGCGAAAAAACATGGTTATTATCTATATCAAAAAATCAATATTATACATATTTAAAAAAACATCCTAAAACACAATCGATTTATGAAAGTGATTTTGATGAGGTTGAGGAGTTCACACAAGATGATATGTATAAATACCGTGAGATATTAAAAGTTATAAACAGCCTAAAAGAGCCACAAAGACAGATAATGATACTTAGACTAATAAATGATTTTACGTTTAAAGAAATTGGAGAAATTTTAGGTAAAAGTGAAAACTACTGTAGGGTTAATTTTTTTAGGGAAAAGAAAAAACTGGTTAAACAGTTTAATGATTAAAAATATAGAAAAGCAGGTGAGAAAATGAGTAAATTAAAATGCAGTATAGTTGAAGATTTAATGCCACTTTATATAGAAGATCTTTTAAGTGAAGAAACTAAAAAGGAGATAGAGTTGCATTTAGATGAATGTGAAGATTGTAAAGAAGTTTATGATGAATTAAAAGAAGATGTGAATTTAGGATATGAAAAAAAGATTGATTTAAAAGAAGATGAATATGAAGAGTTAAAAACAGATACATTAGATTCTATTAAAAATTATTTAAATAAAATAAAGTATATTTTAATAATATTTTCAATGGCAGTATCTGTTGGAATAAGTATATTAGGAAATGGATTTTTAAGCACAATACCATGGATTATAATAATACCTTTTGTGCTTGGGCTTTTATATAAAGAAAATACGCTTATAATAGCTACAGCACTTATTTTTAATATATTATTTAATATTGTTTTACAAAGTGCATATGCTATCATATTTGATAGTATATATATTTTATTATGTACAGGCGCAGGATTATTCCTAGCAATCAGTATAAAAAATTTAAAAACAAATTAATGGGGGGAAAATATGAAATATATAAAATTGATTATAGCAGTTTTAATAACAGGTATTGCTATATACATTTACAGTGGATTTTTTGGAAATCCAATAGAATATTTAAAGGTAAAACATGCATTTGAAGATTATATAGATAAAAACTACGATGGAAAACTTGAAATAGAAGCTATCAAATTTAATTTTAAAACTGGGGGTTTTTATGCACAAGTTGGAGATGGTAATTACAAAACCAATTCATATTTAGATTATTATTATGATGGTAGTATAGGAGATGGATATTACCAAGATACAATTACTAATATGCAAGATGAGATTAATAATTATATATCTTATAATATCGAAAAAGAAACAGGGATAAAAAGATATTATATGATATTAGAACCAACAATTAATATTAAACAGTATAAATATAAAGTAAATGATTTTTATAGTGGAGAAGAACCTATAGATTTAACCTTAAACCTTGGATATGCATATGATTTTGATGAAAAAAATGCAAAAGATAGCGAAAAAGATAAATTTCCATATAAAAATAAAGATGAATTTTCAAAAGATGCTTATAAAATAGTAAAAACTCTTAAAAAAATAAATTATGATTTCAGCAATATAAAAATTTATTCTTTTAAAGCAGATGGAAATAATGCATATGAGGTTAATATAAAAGATTTAAATAGTATAAAATCAGAAGCTGATTTAAATGAAATAATAAAAAATGTAGATTACAGCAAATAATAAGGATAAAATAATATTATATAAATAAAAGGGGGTGCCTACATGCAAATTAAAAATGTAGCTATAATAGGGGCAGGTGCAATAGGAGGAGTATATGCATATTCTATACATAAACTTTTAGATTATAATTTCGCTTTTATAGCAAATGGAAAGAGAAAAGAAAGATTAGAAAAAGAAGGGCTATATTTAAATGGAGAACAATTTTATCCAAAGGTAGTATCTTCAGATGAGGATATAACTTTTGATTTAATAATAATAAGTGTAAAAAATTATCAACTTCAAAGTGCTATAGAAGATATAAAAGATTTAGTACATAAAAATACTATAATACTTCCATTATTAAATGGTATAGTTGCGAAAGATATACTGCAAGATGCTTTTAAAGATAATCAAGTTTTATATGGACTTGCTATAAAGATAGATGCTGTAAAAATAGGAAATAAAATAACTCAAACAAACAGCGCAATAATACAATTTGGAGATGCGAATAATAAAGAAATGAGCGAGGGAGTGCTTGCTGTAAAAAATCTATTAAATGATGCAAAAATAAACAATCAAGTATTTGAAGATATGATAAAGACAGTTTGGACAAAGTGGATGCTAAATATAGGATTAAATCAAGTTTCTGCTATATCAGCAGCTACATATGGAGTGATTAAGAATACGCCAGAGCTTTTAACTTTAGTAGATAAAGCAATGAAAGAAGTTATGAATGTATCACAAGTTTGTGATATAAACTTAGGGGATAGAAATTGGCAGAGTGTTCAAGATGTAATAAGTACACTTAGCGGCGATGGCAAGACATCTTTATTACAAGATGTTGAAAATAAAAGAAAAACAGAAATTGAATACTTTTCGGGAACGCTTATGAAAATAGCAAAAGAGCACAATATAGAAGTTCCAGTAAATGAAGTTTTATATAATTTTATAAAGGCCAAAGAAAAATCTTATACAAAATAGATATATTGAAAAATATGAGTAAGAAACTTTTTAAACCTTATACATATAATAAATATAAAAGTTTTAAAGGAGAGAAAAGATGGATAACTTATGTCAACAATATAATTTAAATCAGCTTTTTGCACCTTATGATCCACAAAGACCGGCAGCATATGCGAGAATAAGAGGTGGGAAATTAGCACCTTGTATAGATGGAAATGTATTTTTTTATCAATTAGAAGGCGGGGTTTATATAAAAGCTTATATAACTGGTATACCAGATTCTAATAAAAATGGTCAACTAACTAGATTTCACGGATTTCATATCCATGAAAATGGTGACTGCCAAGTAGGAACAGAAGATAATCCTTTCCCAAATACAGGCAGCCATTTTAATCCATCAGAAGAGAAACATCCATTTCATGCAGGGGATTTGCCTCCAATATTAGCAAGTGATGGAATAGGAATATTATCTGTATACACTTCTTATTTTACTGTAGCAGATATAATAAATAAATCAGTCGTACTTCACGAAAATTATGACGATTTTACAACACAACCTTCTGGAAATTCTGGGGCAAAATAGCTTGTGGTAGAATACTACCTTATAATTATTAAAATAAAATTAAAAAGAAAATCTAATTCAGAAAAAATAC
>NZ_CABQXJ010000046.1:0-24091 GCF_902468165.1 uncultured Intestinibacter sp. | reverse complement strand
TAGTATAGATATAGAAATTTATATTTTATTTAGTTTTTGCATCGAATGTAAAAATATACTTATTAAAAAGAGGGGGATGGAGATGGATATAAAACAGCTTATAAATTTTATAACTATTGTTGAGGAAGGGAATATAACAAAAGCAGCTCAAAAACTACATATATCTCAACCACCTTTAAGTAATCAACTAAAAGCATTGGAAGAGGAGTTGGGAGTAAAATTAGTTGAGAGAGGGAGTAGAAAAGTTACACTTACTGATGTGGGAAACCTCTTATATAAAAGGGGAAAAGATATGGTAGATGTATTTGAATCTACATTAAATGAGATTGAAGATTTTAAATCGGGAATAGAAGGTGTATTAAAAATAGGTGCAGTGTCGACTTGTAATCAATTTATACCTAACAAGCTTATTTCACCATATGCAAAACAATATCCAAAAGTAAAATTTGAATTATATGAAGGAAATACATATGAAGTTGTGGACATGATTGAAAGAGGAATTGTAGATATTGGAGTTGTTAGAACACCTTTTAATAGCCAAAACTTATGTTGTATAAATTTGAAAACAGAGCCAATGGTAGCAGTAGTAAAGAAAAATGATGATAAATTTAATTTTAATGAAAAAGACAAAATAAAGTTAAAAGATTTAGATAAAAAATCAATAATAATATATAGACGATATGAAAAACTAATTATGGAAACACTACATTCAAATAAAGTAAAAGCGAGTATATATTGCTTAAATGATGATTCTAGAACAACAGTTGCATGGGCAGAAGAAGGTCTGGGCATAGGTATTGTTCCAAAATCTATTATTGATAATTCAGATAAGAACATAGAATTTTATGAGCTAGATGAAGATGAATTAAAAACACAAATATCAATTGTTTGGATGAAAAATAAGTACTTACCTAGAAGTGCAAGAAATTTATTGGATATGATTAGAGATTACAAATTTTAAAAGTATTTATTATTTATAGAAAGTAATTTAAAAATATTTATTTAAAATAATCTATATTAGACAGATTTTTAGAAATTAAAAATAGCTAGGCATTTGATTATTTCAATATGTCTAGCTATTTCTATATATTTTAAGTGAGCATTTTAATTGTTTTAAAAATAAATATTATTAATTAATAAGTATTACTAAAATGCCCAGTTTCCATCTTTGAATATTTGAATTTCTTCTCCATCATGAGTTATTCCGACGATATCTAAGTCAGCAGAACCAACCATAAAGTCGACATGAGTAAGACTATCATTTATTCCGTATTTATCGAAATCTTCTTCATCAATATCATTTCCACCTTCTATACAAGATGAGTATGCAGAACCTATTGCAAAATGGCAAGATGCATTTTCATCATATAATGTATTATAAAATACTGTGTTAGTATCAGAAATTGGAGAAGAATATGGTACTAAGGCAATTTCTCCTAGATAGTGAGAACCTTCGTCAGTTTCAATTAAGTGTCTTAAAGTTTCTTCGCCTTCTTTAGCAGAAAAATCTACTATTCTACCTTTTTCAAATTTTAATACAAAGTCATTTATTATATTTCCACCATAAACAAGAGGTTTAGTACTAGCAAGTGTTCCATTAACTCCAAATTTATGAGGTAGGCAGAAAATTTCTTCTGTCGGCATATTTGGGTTAAATTCTATTCCATTTACATCTTTTTCGCTACCACTTTCCCAAATGTGACCTTCTGGCATTTCAACTGTTAAATCAGTTATTTTTGATTTATATTTTAAAGTTTTGAATTTTTTACTGTTTAAGAAATCTGTTTTTTCTTTAAGGTTGTTATTGTGTTCTTTCCAAGCTTGGATTGGATCTTCTGTAACTCTTGAACATTTGAAGATTAGTTCCCAAAGTTTGTCCATTGCTTCTTTTTCAGAGATATCTGGGAATATTTTTTTTGCCCAAGCAGCTGTAGGAATAGATACAATACTCCATCTACATTTATTTGTTAGAGTATATCCACGCCATTCTTTTAATGCTTGCCCTGATACTTTTTGGTATTCAGCAATTCTTTTTGGGTCAACATTTTTTAATAAATCAGGATCTTGTGCATATATTGTTAAGAAGGCACCACCTTCTTTTGCTATATCAAGATATTGCTCAGAAATCCATCTTGGGAATTCTTCAAAAGCCTCATCAGGTGCATTTAAATATTTTATTAAGTTGCATTTTTCGTCGGACCACTCAATATGGACATTTTTTGCTCCAGCTTTATAAGCTTCTTCAACAACGTATCTTACATATTCAGCACACTCAATAGGTGTTCTTACAAGTAGAGTTTGTCCAGGTTGTATATTTACTCCAGTTTTAACTGCTAATTTAGCGTATTTTTGTAATTTTGAATTAAAATCCATAAAAAAACTCCTTTCGATATTATGTATTTTTAAAGATATAATATTAAATTTAATTCTATAAATAATCACTCCTAAATTATACCATTGTATTTATACAAAATAATGGTTTTCTTGTTATTTATTTATTATTATATTTAATAAAAAATATATACGAAAACATGATATTTGAAAGAAAAAATATTTAGATAATTTAATATTTTGAATACTTTAATTTATGCATTAAAAAGCATATAATATTAACATATGACTTAGTTATAAATTGAATAATATAATACATTTAACAGGAGGTAATAGATGGAGTTATATGATGCTATTTTCTATAGAAAATCTATAGAGTTTTATTCAACAAAACCAATAACAGAATCTTTAATGAAAGAAGTAAAAAAATTATGCAGTAATATAACTTATCTAAATTCAAATTTAAATATAAAAGCTCATGTAATAGATAGAGGACATTTGATTAATTTTTCAACGAGAAATAAGATTCAAATAAAAGCTCCCCACTATATATTAATAACTAGTAATAAAGGGGAAAATTATCTAGAGAATATAGGCTATGCATTACAAAATGTCACGTTAGAAATGGCGTGCTTAGGTTTAGGAACGACATGGCTAAAATGTATGCTAACTAGAGATGAAGTAGAAGAATTTGTTAATTTAGATAAAATAAAAGATAAAGATGAATCTGAAATAGAATATCCGCAAGCAATAATAGCATTTGGATATCCACAAGAAGGGGAAGCATTATTTAGGTCGTCATCAGCAATACATGATAGACATAGAATGAAGCATATATGTAAAACATATGATGAAAAATGGTTTAATGCTTTAAATGCGCTAAGAGTTGCGCCATCAATCAATAACTGCCAACCATGGACATTAGAACAAAGAGAAAATGGATTTGATTTATTTGAAGACGAACATAAAAAAAGATTGGAATTAGATAAATACAGTAGAATAAGTATGGGTGTTGCATTAAGACATTTTGAAATTGCATGCAAACATGATGATATAGATATTGAATATAAAAAACTCGACGTAAAAGACAAAAGAAGAAAACTATATTTTCTAAGTGTTGTGGAAAAGGCTAGACAAGTCTAAAATATTATTCCATAAAAATCATATTTAAACAAAGGTTGACATATGGATAAATAAGTGTAATAATCTATATAAGCTATGCAAAACTTAAATAAAACTTTAAATTATTCCAGAGAGAATATAAAGTAATTTAGAATAGTATCGTATTAAGGGGACATATAGACAAACAAGGGCTAAGTGTACCTTTAAACATATATAATAAGATTATTTATACCTCTGGTTAATGACTAGAGGTTTTTTTATATATAAAATAAAAACATAATAAAGTCTTTTAAAATAGTCCAGAGAGGCTGATAAAGATACTTCATAGTTAACTCATTTAGTTTAGTTATTTATGTATACAAAGTCCTTATACCTCTATGGTGTAAGGGCTTTTTTTAAAGTAAGGCTTTATTAAGAAGGAGAGTATGAAATGATAAAAGGGAAAGAAAAGTTAATAGTAGCTATTGACACAGACGACTTTGATAAAGCTAAAGATTTAATTGATCAACTAGAAGATAGTGTAGACATATTTAAAGTAGGATTAGAACAATATGTTGCTACAAAGGGGAGAACAGTGGAATATCTAAAAGAAAAAGGTAAAAAAATATTCCTTGATTTAAAATTCCACGACATACCAAATACTATGAAAAGTGCAGTAAAGGCTGCGGTAAAAGATAATGTTTGGATGATGACGATACATGTTTCAGACTTTGAAGGAATGAGACAATGTGCAGAAATCGCAAAAGAAGAAGCAGAAAGATTAAATATAGAAAAACCAATAATAGTTGGAGTTACGGTTTTAACTTCATTAAGTAATGAAGATTTACAAGATATTGGTTGCAATATGACAACTGAAGAATTAGCTATAAAAAGAGCAAAATTAGCTGAAAAATCAGGCATAGATGGAGTTGTATGTTCGGCTAAGGAAGTAGATAAAATAGTAGAAGCTTGTGGAAAAGATTTCGTAACTGTATGCCCAGGAATAAGACCACAATCTGCAGCAGTAGGAGACCAAAAAAGAGTTGTTACTCCAGCTCAAGCAATACAAAATGGGGCGCATTACATGGTAGTTGGAAGACCAATAACACAAGCTGAAAATCCAAAACAATCAGCTATAGAAATAGTTAAAGAGATTGAGAACGCATAGGAGGTAAGTTATATGAAGGCAAGATTAATATTAGAAGATGGTACTGTTTTTAACGGTAAAGCATTTGGGTATTTAGAAGAATCTGTTGGAGAAGTAGTATTCAATACTTCTATGACTGGATATGGGGAAGTATTAACAGACCCTTCTTATTACGGACAAATAGTAACTATGACTTACCCATTAATAGGGAACTATGGAATCAACTTAGAAGATGTACAATCAAAAAATGTATGCGTCAAAGGATTCATCGTTAGAGAAAAAAGTGACACACCTAATAACTTTAGAAATGAAATGAGCTTAGATGTTTATTTAAAACAAAATAAAATAATTGGGCTTGAAGGAATAGATACAAGAGCATTAACAAAAATCCTTAGAAATGAAGGAACAATGAGAGGCATAATAACAATCGACGAAAATGCTACACTTGAAAGTGTTCAACCTAAATTAGATAAATTTGATAATACTTATGCAGTTTATGATGTTTCAAGAAAAGAAAAAGAATATTATCAAGGTAGTGGTGCAAAAGTTGCTGTTATGGATTACGGTGTAAAACAAAACATAATAGATAATTTTGTACAAAGAGGTTGTGATGTAACAGTATATCCAGCTACTACAACTGCAGAAGAAGTATTAAATGATGATCCAGATTTAATATTCTTATCAAATGGACCTGGGGACCCAGATGACTTAGATGAGATAGTAGAAAATGTTAAAAAGATGATAGGGAAAAAACCTATAGTTGGAATATGCTTAGGACACCAAATTTTAGCTAGGACATTCGGCGGAAAAACAGGAAAACTTAAATTTGGACACAGAGGTGGAAACCATCCAGTAAAAGATTTCGAAGAAAATAAAGTATTTATAACAGCACAAAACCACGGTTACTATGTGTGTGAAGTGCCAGAATGTATGGAAGTAACTCAAATCAACTTAAACGACAATACAGTTGAAGGAATGAGACATAAAGAATTACCGATATATAGTGTGCAATATCACCCAGAGGCTTGCCCGGGACCAAAAGACAGCGAGTATGTATTCGATAAATTCTTAGAGGTATTAAACAATAAATAATTAGAACGTTATAAGTATTTTGTGAAGGAGAAAAAATTATGCCTAAAATAGATAGTATCAAAAAAACATTAGTATTAGGGTCAGGACCGATAATCATAGGTCAAGCAGCGGAATTTGACTACTCAGGAACACAAGCTTGTGAAGCTTTAAAGGAAGAAGGAGTAGAAGTTGTATTAATAAACTCAAACCCAGCTACAATAATGACGGACAAAGAAGTAGCTCATAAAATTTATATAGAACCACTTACATTAGAGGCAATAGAAAAAGTAATAGAAAAAGAAAGACCAGATAGTTTACTTGCAGGTATGGGTGGTCAAACAGCTCTAAACTTAGCAGTAGAATTATCAGATGCTGGTATATTAGATAAATACGGGGTAAAAGTAATTGGTACTTCAATAGAATCAATCAAAAAAGGTGAAGACAGAGATGAATTCAGAGAAATGATGAGAAGTATCAATCAACCAGTAATCGAAAGTGATATAGTTACAAACTTAGAAGATGGTATTATATATGCTGAAAAAATAGGATATCCAGTTATAATAAGACCTGCTTATACACTAGGCGGAACTGGTGGTGGTATAGCTGAAAACAAAGAAGAATTAATTGAAATTCTTACTCATGGTTTACAACTTAGCCCAGTTACACAAGTTCTTATAGAGAAAAGTATAAAAGGTTGGAAAGAAATCGAATATGAAGTAATGAGAGACGGAAACGGAGACTGTATAACTGTTTGTAATATGGAAAATGTGGACCCAGTCGGTGTGCATACGGGAGATAGTATAGTTGTAGCTCCATCTCAAACTTTAAGCGATAAAGAGTACCAATTATTAAGAACAGCTTCAATTGAAATAATAAATGCAATAGAAGTAAAAGGTGGATGTAACGTACAAATAGCACTACATCCTCACAGATTAGAATATGCAATTATAGAAATAAACCCAAGAGTTAGTAGATCTTCAGCATTAGCATCAAAAGCAACTGGTTATCCAATAGCAAAAGTTGCAGCTAAAATAGCTTTAGGATATACATTAGACGAAATAGAAAATGCAGTAACTAAGAAAACAAAGGCTTGTTTTGAACCAACGCTTGATTATGTTGTTGTAAAAATACCAAAATGGCCATTTGATAAATTTAAACAAGCGAACAGAAGACTTGGAACAAAAATGATGGCTACTGGAGAAATAATGAGTATAGGAAGCAACTTTGAAGCTGCTTTATTAAAAGGTATAAGATCTTTAGAAATAGGAAAATACTCATTAATACACAAACCATCTGAACAAAGAACAATAGAAGAATTAAAAGAAAGAGTAGTTATGCCAGATGACGAAAGACTATTCGACTTAGCAGAAATGATAAGAAGAGGATATAGTATCGACATGATAGAAAAAATCACTGGTGTAGATAAATGGTTCTTATATAGAATAGATTGGATAGTTAAACAAGAAGAAAAATTAAAAACTATGAAAATAGAAGATATAAGCAAGGATTATCTAAAAACTCTTAAGAAAAAAGGATTCTCAGATAAAGGTATAGCAGACTTAATGAAAATAAGCCCAGAAAAAGTTTATGAATTAAGATCTTTATATAACATACATGCAGCTTATAAAATGGTTGATACATGTGGTGGAGAATTCGATGCATTATCTCCATACTATTACTCAACTTATGAAGAGTATGATGAAGTTGTAGTAAGTGATAAGAGAAAAATAGTTGTTTTAGGTTCTGGTCCAATAAGAATAGGGCAAGGTATAGAATTTGACTACTGTTCAGTTCACTGTATAAAAGCCTTAAGAAAATTAGGAATAGAAACTATAATAGTAAACAACAACCCAGAAACAGTAAGCACAGACTTCGATACTTCTGACAAATTATACTTTGAACCATTAACAGAAGAAGAAGTATTAAATATAATAGAAAAAGAAAAACCAGAAGGTGTAATATTACAATTCGGTGGGCAAACAGCTATAAAATTAGCTAAATTCCTAGACGAAAAGAATATACCTATATTAGGAACTGACTTCAACGATATAGATGCAGCAGAAGACAGAGAAAAATTTGATGAATTACTAGAAAAATTAAATATAAATAGACCAAAAGGTATAGCTGTATGGTCTACAGAAGAAGGTGTAAAACACGCTAGCGAAATAGGATATCCAGTTTTAGTTAGACCTTCTTATGTACTTGGTGGTCAAGGTATGGAAATAACTTATAACGAAGCTAAATTAAAAGCTTACCTTGATAGTGCATTTGAAAGGGATAGTAAAAACCCAGTACTTATAGACAAATATTTAGTTGGTAGAGAAATAGAAGTAGACGCTATATGCGATAAAGAAGATGTATTAATACCAGGAATAATGGAACATTTAGAAAGAGCAGGAGTTCACTCTGGAGACTCTATAACAATGTATCCAAGCCAAAATATATCTGATGATATAAAAGAAAAAATCTTAGACTATACTAAGAAAATAGCATTAGAACTTAATGTTTTAGGTATGGTTAATATACAATTTATCGAATTTAAGGGTGAATTATACATCATAGAAGTTAACCCAAGAGCAAGTAGAACAGTACCATATATAAGTAAAGTTAGTGGGGTGCCAATAGTAGATTTAGCTACAAAATGTATGTTAGGTGCAAAATTAAAAGATCTTGGATATGGAACAGGAATCTACAAAACACCAGACTTAATAGCAGTAAAAGTACCTGTATTCTCAATGTCAAAACTTGCTAGAGTTGATGTAAGTCTTGGACCAGAAATGAAATCAACTGGAGAAGTTTTAGGTGTTGGTGAGACATTAGAAGAAGCATTATACAAAGGATTTACAGCAGCAGGTAAGAAAATGTCAAATGATAGAGGCGTGGTACTTGCAACAGTAAATGACCAAGATAAAGAAGAGTTCTTAGAAATAGCAAAAGACATGAAACGTGTAGGATATACTTTCATGGCGACAGAAGGAACAGCATCACTTCTAAAATCTAATGGAATAGACGCTATAATAGTTAACAAAATAGGAGAAGTTAGACCAAATATACTTGATGTTATAACTAACAACCAAGTTGATATGGTTATAAACACTCCAACAAAAGGTAATGATGCAACTAGAGACGGATTCAGAATAAGAAGATTAGCAACTGAATACTCTATAGATGTTATGACTTCATTAGATACATTAAAAGCATTAGTAAAAGTAAATCAAAAACACATTAAAAAAGAACAATTAAAAGTATATAACTTAGCTGATTAATTATATACTGTTAAATAAAAAGGTTACTGTAACTAGTATTAAATTAGTTTACAGTAACTTTTTTTGTAAAGATAATAAAGCTAAGGTTAATTTAAGGTTTTGGAGTTATTATAATATCAACAGATAGGTAATAAAACTTATTTATACCCAAATAACTAGAAATTAGAATAATTTTTTTGATGATTTTTTTAGTAATAACTCCCTAAAAAAAGAATGTGGCGGCGCATTCTTTTTTTATTTTGCTTATATTTATTTTTACATTTATCTTCTTCTTTTTCTTCTAAGAAGATTTTCAGGATTACAATAAAATCTAGGATTTATATACTCGCCAAATTGTTCGAATGAAATTAAGAATTTTGGAACACCAGCTGATTCTTGTGCTATTTCATCAACTTCAAAATACAAAACAATACCTTTATCAGTTATGTAAAAAGCTTGAGAGTCAGGAATGTCTACAACAGTATTTTCATAAAATAGCTCTGGAGTTTTCGCTATTTCATCATTTACATATTGTGATAATAATGGTAGATAATCAACACCTTCATTAAACAAATCTTTTAAAGTAAGTGAATTTCCATTAAGTAAATCTATATTAAAATGGTATACGTCTTCGTATAGAGGGCCATAATTATCACTAATAGAATCTAAATTTAATACAAAACTTAAAATGTGATTTTTACTAAATGTAATATCAAAAGAAGTACTTACTTGATAAACTCTTTTAGGAAGGGCATTTTCTGCGGCTGTTTTATTATATTGGGCCATTTCTTCATAAAGACCATCTCTAAAAGTATTTATATTAGAATAAACGGTTTTATTTAAATTATCTAAAATTTGTTTGTCTACTTGAAAATATCCGTTTTTTACGTTGTAAAAGACAGGATACGCCAAATCATAATAGAAATATTCTTCTCTACCAAAAATCTCATTATATTGAATATATAGTAGATTATAAATACAGCTTGTGAAATTTGGATTTATTTGATTCATTATAATCCGTTGCAAAAAATCTATTTTAGATTGACTGCAACAATTCACCTCCTAATTAAATAAATTACTAATATTTATGATTATTTTTATAAAAAAAGAACATTTTAATTTAGCTGTATTATTAATTTATATAAAAGCTGATAGAAATAGTAAATAAAGTATATAAACTGGTGAAAATACCTAAAATAAAGCTAGTTAATATGATATAATACATAAGATTAGTAAGAAATTATAGGAGGTAATAACGTGTTATTATTAGCGGATCAATGGAAAGATTATGAACTTATAGACATGGGAAATGGAGAAAAACTAGAAAGATGGGGGAACTATGTACTTAGAAGACCGGACCCTCAAGTAGTTTGGCCAATGGAGGCAGAATGGTCTCTATGGAAAAATCCTCATGGACACTACCACAGAAGTAACAAAGGTGGAGGTCAATGGGAACACAAAAAGAAATACCCAGAACAATGGACTATAAGCTATAAAGACTTAAAATTCCACATAAAACCAACTGGATTTAAACATACTGGATTATTCCCAGAACAAGCGGCAAACTGGGAGTGGTCAATGGATAAAATAAGAAATGCAAAAAGACCAATAAAAGTATTAAACTTATTTGCTTATACTGGTGGAGCAACTGTTGCTTGTGCTGCAGCTGGAGCAGAAGTATGTCACGTAGATGCTTCTAAAGGTATGACTACTCAAGCAAAAGATAATATAAAATTATCAGGATTAGAAGATAGAAAAGTAAGGTTTATAGTAGACGACGTTGTAAAATTCGTTGAAAGAGAAATAAGAAGAGGAAATAAATACGATGCAATAATAATGGACCCACCTTCTTATGGAAGAGGACCAAAAGGTGAAGTATGGCAAATAGAAGAAAAACTTTTCGACTTTGTTAACTTATGTATGAAAGTATTATCAGATAAGCCATTATTCTTCTTAATAAACTCATATACAACAGGATTCTCACCAATAGTATTAGAAAATGTACTTCAAACTACTATAGGTAAAAAAGTAAAAGGCGGAAAAATATACGGAGGAGAATTAGGAATACCAGCTTCAAGAGACGGAAAAATTCTTCCATGTGGTATATTTGGTAGATGGGAGTCTAAATAATGCTTAACGTAATATTTGAAGACAATCATTTATTAGTAGTTGAAAAGCCTGTAAATATATTATCTCAAGGTGACAATACCAATGACGATGATATGGTAAATTTACTAAAAAAATATTTAAAAGAAAAATACAACAAACCAGGAAATGTCTTTGTTGGACTTGTCCATAGATTAGATAGACCAGTTGGAGGGATTATGGTATTTGCCAAAACTTCAAAAGCTGCATCTAGATTATCTGAGCAAGTTAGAAACAAAACGTTTAAGAAGACTTATAAAGCTGTTATACATGGCGATATGAAAAAGAGAGAAGACAACTTAAGCGATTATCTATATAAAGATAAAAAGACAAATATGGTAAGTGTAGTAAATAAAAATCACAAAGATGCTAAAGATGCTAAATTAAGCTATAAAACATTAGCATCAAATAATGGATTTAGTCTTGTAGAAATTGATTTACAAACAGGTAGACCACACCAAATCAGAGTTCAATTTTCAAGTAGAAATCACCCACTTTATGGGGACCAAAGATACGGAAAGAACGTAAATAAAAAAGGGCAACAAATTGCACTGTGGTCATACAAAATAGAAATAGAACATCCAACTAAAAAAGAAAAAATGGAATTTATTTGTGAACCACCGAATAAATATCCATGGAATATGTTTTAGTATTTTTAAGGAGAAAACATGGAGAGATATGTAGGTTTTTATATTGAAGAACCATTAGGAAACAATATATTTTCTTATGATGAAAGAACAAACAAGAAAATATTTGTACCTAAATTAATAAAGGGAACTTTAGATGATGTATCTTTAGGTGAAAATATAGTTTTTAACGAAATTGACGAAGATACAGAAATAAAAGCAATAGGACTTAAAAATTTAGTTCAATACGAAGTAGATGGAAAAGTCGTCTATATATTTGATAACCATAACCATGCCTTTTATTTCTGGATGAAAAGTTTACAACAGAGATTATTTAATAAAGGTTGTAAATTAATTCATGTAGATCAACATAAAGACATGAGAGAGCCCGATGATTATACAGTAGACTTAGAAAATTTAGACGATGTTTTTAGATATACCAATAAAGTTTTAAATGTAGGCAACTTCATACAGCCTGCACTTAAAAAAGGTGTATTCTGTGGTGTAGATATAATAGACAGTTCTTATGGATTTGATTTGAATGTAGAAGGCGAATATGTTTTAGACATAGACTTAGATATATTCTCTAAAGATATGGATTATATTCCATATGATTTTAGATTAAACAAAATCAAAGAGCTAATAAAGGGTGCAAAAGTGATTACAATAGCTTCTAGTCCTTATTTTATAGACCAAGAGTATGCCATAAAGGTATTAAAAGAATTGTTTAATTATGATATAATATAGAATTGTTAATAATAAGAAAAAACTTAGAATAAATATTAATTAGGAGGAACTTATAATGAGTTTATATGCAGAGTGGAGAAACCTTTGTGATAACCACGCAAACAATGATGAAGAAATAAAATTCTGGGAAAATTACTTAAAATCAGAAGCAGGAATATACAATGAAATATTAAACAACAAAACTGATGTTGTTGAAGGAACAGTTGCTGAATTAGCTGCTAAATACGGAGTATCTAATGAATTATTCATGGGATTCTTAGATGGAATAAGCGAAAGTGTTAAAGAAGAGTTAGACTTAGAAGCTATAGAAGCTGATACTAACGTTTCTATAAAAATAGACTGGGAAAAATTATACTACAATATGTTAGGTGCTGAAGCTCACTGGTTATATGAATTAGAAGGATGGAATGGAATATTATCTCCTGAAACTAGAAAAGCTATAACTAAAGATTACAACAGATCTAGAATAGTAGTTAAAGAAGATAAAGTTGGAAGAAATGATCCATGCCCATGCGGAAGCGGTAAAAAATACAAAAAATGTTGTGGAAAATAATATTTTTTAAATAAAATAAAGCATTTGAAAAACACAGTAAAAGTGTTATTTCAAATGCTTTTTTATTTGTAAAAATTTGTATAATTAAATAATGTTATTGACTTAGAGTCAACTCTAAGTGATATTGTATAAGAAAGTTAAATATATGTTTGAAATTTATATCATAATATTAACAATAAAATTAATAATTGTGATGTAAAATTTGAATTTAAAATGCTGACAATAAATATTGTAAGCATAAGTATATTTTTAACTAAAAAAATGGTATTAGGTAAAAATAGGAGGAACAATGTTAGACATTTTAAATAAGATAAATCAGCCAGAGGATTTAAGAAATATAGAAATTAATGATTTAGAAAAATTATCAGAAGAAATAAGAGAAGTATTATTACAAAAGCTAAGTAAAAATGGAGGACATTTTGGTCCAAACTTTGGTATGGTAGAAGCGATAATTGCAATGCATTATGTTTTTGATTCACCAAAAGATAAATTTGTATTTGATGTTTCTCACCAAAGTTATGCGCATAAGATTTTAACAGGAAGAAAAGAAGGATTTATAGATGAAAATTCTTATAGAACTGTTTCAGGATATACAAATCCAGATGAAAGTGAACATGACTTCTTTAATGTTGGACATACTTCAACATCAATAAGTTTAGCATCAGGATTAGCAAAAGCTAGAGATTTAAAGAAAGAAGATTATAATGTAGTTGCTGTAATAGGTGACGGTTCATTAAGTGGTGGAGAAGCATTAGAAGGATTAAACTTCGCAGGTTCAGAACTAAACTCTAACTTTATAATAATCGTAAATGACAACCAACAATCTATAGCAGAAAACCACGGTGGTTTATATAAAAATTTAGATGAATTAAGAGAGACAAATGGTCAAGCATCAAATAATTTATTTAAAGCTATGGGATTAGATTATATATATGAAGCTGATGGAAATAATATCGAAAAAATGATTGAGTTATTCCAAAAAATTAAAGATATAGATCATCCTATAGTAGTTCATATAAACACTATAAAAGGTAAAGGATACAAACTTGCAGAAGAAAATAGAGAAGCATGGCACTGGTCATTACCATTTGATATTGAGACAGGAAATATAACAATAGATTTTGGTGATGCTGAAGATTATGGAGATTTAACAGCGAAATTCTTATTAGATAAAATGAAAAAAGACAATACTGTTGTTGCAGTAACTCCAGCAATGCCAATGACAATTGGATTTAATATTGAAAGAAGAAAAGAAGCAGGAGAACAATTTGTAGATGTAGGTATAGCAGAAGAACATGCTGTTGCCTTAGTTTCAGGAATTGCAAAAAATGGAGGAAAACCAGTACTTGGGACAAATGCAACATTCATTCAAAGAAGTTATGACCAAATCTCACAAGATTTATGTATAAATGGTAATCCAGCGACAATAGTTTTAAATTATACATCAGTAGCAGGATTAACAGATGTTACACATTTAGGTATATTCACAATTGCAGAGTTCTCTAATATACCAAACTTAGTTTTATTAGCACCAACAAATAAAGCAGAATACTTCGCAATGTTAGATTGGTCTATAGAACAACAAGAACATCCAGTAATGATTTTAATGCCTGGTAATGGAGTTATAGATGATGGTAGAGTAGCAGAAAAAGATTATTCTAACATTATAAATAAATTTAAAGTAGAAGAAAAAGGTTCTAAGGTTGCTATTTTAGGACTAGGTGATTTCTATCAAATAGGTGAAGAAGTATCAAAAATGGTAGAAGAAAAACTAGGATTTAAACCAACATTAGTAAACCCAAGATTCGCATCAAGCGTGGATAAAGAGTTACTAAACGATTTAAAACAAGACCATGATTTAGTTATAACATTAGAAGATGGAATACTACGTGGAGGATTTGGAGAATCTATTGCAAGTTTCTATGGAGATTCTGATATAAAAGTTAAAAATTATGGATTAGAAAAAAAATTCTATGATAGATATAATCCAAGCCAATTATTAGACGAATTAGGTATTACACCTGAAAAAATAGTAAAATATATTGAAAGTATGATGAAATAGTCAGTATAGAAAATTATATAAAATAATAACTATATTAACTTAAAATAATTTTTCAATTTAATATAAAATATAAAAAGTCCACTCTTGCTAACTTAAAACAGATAAACAAGAGTGGACTTTTTATATTAATTTTGCATAAATTAGTCTTGTATTATATAAGCATTAACGATTTCACCGTAGTATGCAGTGTGGTAGTCTTTGTTTGCACCATGGAATGAGCTATCAACATCAGCAGGATAGCAAGATTCAACTATATTAGATGGAATTGCATTTCTATCTTGTTCTTGTTGATATAAAACCTTACATTCAAGAGTTAATGGTAATTCCTTAATTCCTGGAACAGAAATTTTGTCTGATTCTTCTAATGTTAATCCTATTTCTTTTATTTTATCCATATCGTGTCCAGACTTTGTCCCAGCTAATCCTAAGATTTTTTTATTAAATTCGCCAACAGGAATATTTATTGTAAATTCAGGATTTTTATCTAATTGAGATTTTGTAAATCTATTTTCTCTCACAAAAACAGTGAATATAGTTTTACCCCATTCTATACCAAGAGTTCCCCAAGAAATAGTCATAGTATTTACTTTATCATCTGCTTTAGTTGTAAGTAAAACACCAGTTTTTACAGCTTTTAAAATATCATTAGCATAATCAAATACTTCTATTTGTTTTTTCATTTTTTCATCTCCTTGTTATTAATTATAAGTTTATGATAGACTAAAATAAAACAAAAAGTAAGTACGTACTTTTTTGACAGATACTATCAAAAAGGAGAGTATAAATGAGTATAGAAAATAATAATACACCAGAAAAATGTAAAGAAGTCAATTCAAAACCATTTATGTACGCCATGTCTCTAATAGATAGAAAATGGAAAATGCATATACTGTTTTGGCTTTGGAAAAATGAAGTTTTACGTTATGGAGAACTAAAAAGAGCATTAGGAGAAGTTACTCACAAAATGCTTAGTAAACAGTTAAAAGAATTAGAAGCAGATGATTTAATAATAAGAACTGAATATCCTCAAGTTCCACCAAAAGTAGAGTATAGATTGTCTGAAAGAGGTGAATCGCTTATGCCTGTATTAAAGGCACTTTGTAACTGGGGGAAGGAGCATATAGATGATTAATATAATAAAAAGAATATTATTAAACCTAATTTATTAATAATATTCTTTTTATTTATTTCAAATATTCTAGTATGAATTTCAATATTAAATTTTCATAAATTTATTTAGCTTTTTGTGGAGCATTTATAGCTTTTTTAATAGCATCTATTATGAGATTTTCAAATATATTTATATCTACAGGTTCAACCTCAACAGGAACTTGAATTTTTTCGTATAAATCAAATATCATCTCATCAGTTATTTTAATAACGCCTGTATCTCCTATTATTGCATTTTCATACATACCAAATTGATTTAATCTATCATAATTATCAACCGCATTACTAAATGCATTTAATTCATCAAATTTTTCTACCCAGCCTGAAGTCAAATATATATCTTTTCCTTCAACATAAGACTCAACCACCTTGTCCCCTATAATTGCCTCTAAACAGTTTGCTGGCTTGATTGTAATTATATTATTGTATTTTTTTAAAAACTCAAAGAATCTATAATGACATTTAGAGCCGTAAAGTATGATTACTTGGTCGTATTCTAGTGTTAATTTATCAAGAGATGCCGTAACATCTTTTTCTAATTTATCTAAATTTGTATGCAGACCAAAATGAAGATAAGTCACGTCTATATTATCTTTAAAAAGCTGTTTAATTTTTATATCTTGTAAAACTTTTTCTAGTTCAGGCTCGAAAACTGAACATGCTAAAATTCCTATTCTCATTAATATTCCCCCTTATAAAAATCAATTAAATTATAACTAAATTATATAATAAATATCACATTTAGTTAAACAATGTTAAAAAATATAACTTATGGAACAAATATAGCTAAAAAACATAATATAAACTAAGTTGAAGTAATAGGGGGATTATTATGAAAGTTGGAGATATTGTTGCTAGAAAATCTTACAACAAAGATATAGTTTTTAAAATTACTGATATTATTGATCAAAATGGTAAAAAAATAGCTATATTGAAGGGGGTTGCATTTAGAATAATAGCGGACGCAGAACTAAGTGACCTAGAATTATTGAAACCTCCAGATATAAGAAATATATTAATGGATAAGAATGTAGAAAATATTTTATATAGAACATTGAAAAAGGCTAAAGAAAGAGAAAGAAGAGGTACGCGTGGACTACCTAAATCTGCTCAACAGCCAACTGCAAATGTTTATGGAGTACCAGGGAAGGTTCTTCAAATAGATGGAGATAAAGAGTATTTAAAGATATGTTTAGACGTATATTCCCAATTGGGGATTCCAGCAGTTGGAGTTGCTATACCAGAAGCAAATCAATATAAAGAAGTCAAAAATCTATTAGAAAAACATAAACCAGATATCTTAGTTATAACTGGACATGATGCACTACATGTTAAAAATGGAGATTTAAAAAATATAAATAACTATAGAAATTCAAATAATTTTTTAAAAGCGGTAAAAGAAGCTAGAAAATGGCAGCCAGATTTAGATACATTAGTTATATTTGCTGGAGCTTGCCAATCAAATTATGAAGCATTGATGAAAGGTGGAGCAAATTATGCAAGTTCACCGGGAAGAATAATGATACATGCATTGGATCCTGTTTTTATCGTAGAAAAAATAGCATGTTCGAGAATTGATGTAGTAGTTCCAATAGAAGAAATATTAGACCAAACAATAACTGGGGTAAAAGGAATTGGAGGGTTTGAAACTAGAGGTAAATTTAGATGGGCAATGCCAAAACCTTTGTTGTAAGAGGATTTAATCTAATAAGTTTGAACTGTAGTAACGGCTATTTATGCATAAATTTTAAAAATAATACTGTATTCTTATAAAATACTATTGACAAGAGCATAAGAAATATATAAAATTATTAGTTTATGCATTTGACAAAAATTCAAAATTATGATATTATGTAAACATATAATAAAATGGAGAAGGTGATCTCGTGGCTACTGTTCAAACTTTGGATAAAATCAGAACTACACTAAAACAACATTTAGGTAAGACGATAGTATTAAAAGCAAACAAAGGGAGAAAGCAGATTGTTACAAAGGTTGGAGTACTAGAAAATGTATATCCAAGTGTTTTTGTAGTAAAATTAGACGGAACATCAGATGGAAATCAAAGAGTATCTTATAGTTACTCAGATTTATTGACAGCAAATGTGAAATTACAGATTTGTAAAAATAAAGAGAATAAATTAAGCGCAAGTTAAATTATACCTATCAAATAGGTGTAATTTTTTTTTGTCTCCTTAAATATAATTTAATAGTTAGATTATATGGGAGGGATAGTCGTGGAGTTGATAAAAGATATTATTAAAATAGACAATAGGATGGATTTTGGGAAATTCCAAACATTTATAGAGTCAGAAAATGTTGTTCCAGACAAGAAGTTAGATGTGTACGATATTGTGGATACTATGGGATACATAGTCCTTAGAAAAGTTGAAATATTAGAAGGTAAAATAACTTGTAGAGGTAGTTTTAACTACAATGTTATTTATATTGCAGACGATAAGAGTACAGTATCAAATATAAGTGGAAAAATTGAAATTAATGAAGTAATAGAAAGAGATAATATAACTTCTGACATGGAATATATGTTGTTCCCAGAAGTAGAACACGTTGATTGTACTATAATGAATGAAAGAAAGATCAAAGTAGGCGCATTAATTAATGTAAGAGGAAGTCTTTTTGAAAAACAAAGATTAGATATAGTAAAAGATGTTTCACAAGTAGAAGGAATACAAAAACACAGAAAAGAAATATCATTCCAAGATATAGTTGGAATTGAAAAATCAGAAAACGTAGTTAGAGATACAATAACAGTAAATATAGAAGAAATAGAAGATATTATAAATATAAATCCAGTTGTAAGAGTAAAAGAAAGTAGAATAACAGATAATAAAGTTATAATAGGAGGAATTTTAGAAATAAATCCTTTAGCTTGCACTTATGACTCAGATATTGTTGAGTTAGAAAGAGTAGGTATTGATTTTACTCAGTTTATAGAAGTACCTGGCGCATTTGATGGTATGGATGAAGAAATACTAATGAATATAGGTGATTTTAATTATGAATTCAAGAGAAATGAAGATAATAATACAGGACTTTTAGAAGTTGAATGCACAGTATTTTCAAAGGTAAAAGTAAGCGAAGAAGTTACTAGAGAGGTTTTACAAGATGCATATTCACCTCAAAAAATAATTAAATTTGAACACAGACTTATTCATCTAAATAAAACTTTATTCACATCAAATGATACATTTTTAGTTAGAGAAAGTATAAATTATGACAATGAGGATATTCAAATAAAGGACATTGTAAATGTATGCTGTAATGCATCAATAGAAAATAGTTATATTGAAGGTTCTAATTGTGTAATTCAAGGTATAATAAAAATCGACATACTTTTCATTCCGATTGAAGGATTAAAAATGATTTACAAAATAAACGAAGAAATACCTTTTGAACATGAGTTAGAAATAAACAAATTATCAGATACATGCTCAGTATTTAATACAATTTGTATAGAAAGAATAGAAGTAGATCTAAATAGAAATCAAATTGATTTAAATATAAGAATAAATAGATTTGTAGAAGCTATCGACAAAAAGGCTGAAAGTTTTATCATCAAGGGAGAAGATAAAGGTGAATATGATTTATCTACTGCACCAAGTATAATTGTATATATTTGCAAAGAAGATGATAATTTATGGGATATAGCTAAAAAATACAATACAACAGAAGAAGAAATTGCGCAGACGAACGAAATTAATTTAGAGGATGATTTGCAACCAGGTAAATGTTTGATTCTCGAAAAAAAAGTCGCACAAACTGAATAAAAAACTTAATAATATTTGTCAAAAAGATAAATAATAGGGGATAGTATCCCCTATTATTTTATTTTTGTAGTATAATTATAGTTAGTAATGCATTATACGATATACAAAAACAATTATCAAGGAGGCTAAAATGAATTCAATAAAATTAAAAAGTAGAGCAAAAGTAAATTTATCTATAGACGTATTAGGGAAGAGACAAGATGGATATCATTTAGTCGAAATGATAATGCAAACAATTGATTTATACGATTTAATTGAAATTAAAGAAAAAGAAGAAAATCAAATTACAATTAAGAGTGCTAGTGAAGAAATTCCACTAGATTGCAACAATCTTGTATATAAAGCGGCTGACTTAATCAAGAAAACATTTAACTTAACTAAAGGGGTAGAAATTTATATCCAAAAAAATATACCTGTAGCAGCAGGAATGGCAGGTGGAAGTTCAAATGCAGCAGCTATACTTGTAGGTTTAAACAAACTTTGGAATTTAAATTTAAGTGATCAAACATTAGAGGAATTGGGATTAAAACTAGGCGCAGATGTTCCATTTTGTATAAATGGTGGAGCTGTATTAGCTTCGGGGATTGGAGAAGAATTAACTCCAATAAAAGGATTATCTAAAGATGTCTGTATTGTGGTCTGTAAACCAGACCTATTTGTATCAACAAAAGAAGTCTATGAATCTCTGGATTCAAAACACATCGACAAAAGACCAAATAACCAGCTTCTAATTGATTGCTTAAAAAACGAAGATACTAGACAATTAGCAGAAAATATGTTTAATGTTCTTGAGGGGGTTACTGTAGAAATACATCCAGTAATTCAACAAATTAAAGATATAATGATAACAAACAAGGCATTAGGAGCTATGATGAGTGGAAGTGGTCCTACAGTTTTTGGTTTATATGAAAATAAAGAAGATGCATATATGTGCAAATCTATATTAGAAAATCAATTTGAACAAACATTTGTCGTAGCGTGTGAAGAAAAGGGGGTTGAGGTTAATGGATAGTTTAACTAAATTAAATTTAGATAATTATAAGCCATTAAGAGATGTTGTTTTTGAAAATTTGAGAAGTGCTATTTTAGAAGGGAAATTAAAATCTGGACAAAGACTAATGGAAGTTCAATTAGCAGAACAATTAGGGGTTAGTAGAACTCCAGTTAGAGAAGCTATAAGAAAATTAGAACTTGAAGGACTAGTTGTTATGTTACCTAGAAAAGGTGCATATGTAGCTAATATCTCTGTTAAAGATTTAATGGATGTATTAGAAATTAGAGCCAGCCTAGAAGGATTAGGCGCATCTTTAGCCGCAGAAAGAAGAACAGAAGAAGATATAAAGAATTTAGAAGAAATAGAAGAAGAATTTGAACAAGCTGTAATAACACAAGATATAGATATGTTATTAAAAAAAGATATAGAATTCCATGAATGTATATTTAAAGCTGCAAATAACAAAAAACTAGAAAAAATGATAAATTCTTTATGGGAACAAGTACAAAGATTTAGAATAACTTATGTATCAGATTCAAATGCATCATTAAGTTTGATAGATGAACATAGAATTATTTTAAATGCTATAAAAGAAGGTAATGTAGCAGATGGGAAAAAGGCTGCTATTGAACATATAGAAAAAGCAGAACAATTTATGTTAGATCATTGTACTAAATAAGTAAATTATAAAATTATATATAAAATGATATTTAAGCGAGTAATTATAAAAAGGGAAGAATGGTCTTCTAGAAAAAATATTTATAAAAGAAAAATTATTTTAATTATCAATAATTCTTCTTTTATAAATATTTAGCTAGAGGACCATTTTTTAATTTTAAGGAAATTATATATTATAAGGTTTTGGATAGAGCTATGAATAAAGGGAATTTTTTTGTTGATTTTTTTATGTATAAAATAAAATAACTTGGAAATAATCTCATTATATCGGAGTGAAATATAAGTTTTTTAAAATATGATGATTTATATATAAAAAGTGGGGATGAGATTATGAAAAATAATATAAAAAATAAATTAAACATAAATAAAAATATAAAATTTAGAATAACATTATGTACTATATTACTTGTTGGAATCTTAGGAATAATGGCAACTTACGCATATGCACAAATATCTAAAATAGATAGATTTTCAGATGATTATAAAGATAATTTAATAAGATTTCACGTATTAGCAAATAGTGACTCTGATGAAGACCAAAACCTTAAATTAAAAGTAAGAGATGAAGTTATAAGTTATTTACAACCAAAGCTAAAAGACTCAAAGTCAATACAAGAGAGTGAAAAAATAATACTTAATGAAGAAGACAAGTTAATGGATATATGCAAAGAAACAATAAAAGAAAATGGGTATGATTATGATGTAAGTATAAACTTAGGATATAGCAAGTTTCCAACAAAACAATATTCAAGCGTAGTACTTCCTGCCGGTGAATATAAAGCATTAAAAATAGTAATAGGCAAGGGCCAAGGTAGAAATTGGTGGTGTGTTATGTTTCCTCCACTTTGTTTTGTAGATGAACAAAACAACGTAATAGATAAAGAAACTGATGAAAAATTAAAATCAGTTTTAACAAAAGATGAGTATGAATTGATAGTTGAAAAAGATAATAAAAAGGTAAATGATTTACAAATAAAATTTAAAATAGTAGAAGTTTTTCAAAAAATATTGGATTTAAAACAAGACGATTGTCAGATATAAATAATTAATTTATTTATATAGATATTAAATTTTATTTTTATAAAGGAGAGTTATTTATGGGAAGGTATTATAAAATAATACTATCATTGTGTATAGCAATTTTTTTAGTTACAAGCACGATATCTGCATATGAGAGTAATGATATAAATTTAATGAGTATTACTAATTTACTTCAAGAAACACACAATAAAAAATCTAAAGAATCAAATTTATGGAACTTAAAAAACAATAAAGAGGGTTACATTAATTTGTGTGTCCAGGATACTGCAACATCGGATACTAAATCTATAGAGAATGAGGATGTTGCTGATGAAGAAACACAAGCAGTTATGAGTTTAAGTGATGAACAATTAAATTTATTATCAAAATTAGTAGCAGCTGAAGCAAGAGGAGAAAGCTATGAAGGACAAGTTGCTGTAGCAGCGGTAGTTTTAAACAGAGTAAAAGATTCAAGATTTCCTGATTCTATAGAAGGTGTAATATATCAAAAGAATGCATTTTCTGTTGTTAGGGATGGGTATATAAATGCTCAGCCAACAGAAGAATCATATAAAGCAGCCAAAGATGCTCTATATGGCAATGATCCAACAAATGATGCAATTTATTTTTGGAATCCAGATATATCAACATGCAACTGGATAAATACACTAAATCCACACTTGAGAATAGGAAATCATGTATTTGCAAGATAATTATGAATAAAGATGCCCGTTTTACATAGATATATATTTAATATATGTCTTTGTAGGAGGGGCATATTTTAATTGATAATACAGATTATAACTGATATAATTTTTTTGATATAATTTCAATAATAAAATACATATTTAATAAATGTATAAGGTTTATATTACTTTGACAGATTTGAAAGTGTATAGCTTAGGAGGTAATTATGGATATTAATATAAATATACAGACAACACAGTTTAATGAATTAGGTGAAAAAAATATTATAAAAACTAATTCAGATGGAACTTTATATCAAAAGAAAGACCATAAATATATAATTTATAAACAAGTTGAAGATGGAGAAGAGATAACAACATCTATAAAAATAGAAGAAAATATGGTAACTATAAAGAGATTTGGTGCATTAAATTCAACACTAAGATTTAAAGCAGGTCATGTTGATGTATCAAATTATCTTACTCCACAAGGTGCTTTTATTATAGAAAACCATACAAAGGAATTAGATATATTTGAAGGAGAAAATATATCTATACTTATTGATTACGATATAAAAATAATGGACATGTTTACGGGAAGAAATATAATTAACATAGAGATTAAGAAAAAATAATAAGTCTAATAAATAGAAAAATAGATATAATATTAAAGATAGATTTATTTTCATAAATCATATAAAAGAATATTTTATAAAGGTAGTTTAAA